>CAZZIX010000054.1:2295-12756 GCA_964654345.1 uncultured Methylomarinum sp. | reverse complement strand
GTTGTGCTGGTCCAAACATTTGAACTGCTTGCTTAGAACCTTTGATTGTTACTTTATTGAACATAACAGTTGCAGGCTTAACCAAAAGGTTAGGAGCAACAACAGCTAATAAACTAGAAAAACCATCTTTGTTGTTAGTTAAGCAGTTTGCGAAAGCAGATTCTGCTGCTGAACCGCGAGGCCCGATCATTAAGTCGATATGAGCAACTTCGTTTCCGTCGCCATTTAAAGATTCGCCTACGCGTAAGTTATTTATTTTAGCCATTGAGCTAGATCCTATTATAAAAAAGTGAAGTTTTAATTGACATTAAATATGCCAAACCAAGTAAGTTTACCTATCCTTGAATGCATTAACTAGTACACCTAACAGAAAATGCTTCCATCATTACTACAAATACTGTCGCCACCGTCAGGTCGGCCGTAGTGCCTGGATTAATACCCTTGGCCTTAAACTCCCTATCCACCTCATGTAGCATAGGTATTAACTGTTCAGGATTCTGTGTATTTAACAAAGCATCGTCGACTGCAATAATTTTCTTAAGCACCCATCCTGAATGCTCATTTCCATATTTTCGTTCTATATGACTATCAGGAAATTTACTTAAAAGTCCTGTAAAAACAAAGACCGCTGCCCATTCCTGATTTTTAAAACGATATAATCCATCATTGTACCTTAAAATAGAAAAATTAAAAATATCTTTATAATTTGTTACGTATTGTTTTGCAATTCTATCTTTATTTTGCGCAATTTCCATTGCTTGGAACAAGGTAACGTCAGGACGTTCACTTACATCCTGTTCCGCCGATTCTCCCAACCCTCCTGGGTTTGCTAGCGTAATCGCCTTAAACACCCAGTCTGCATCTTTAACAGAAGTATTTTCTAAAACGTATGATAAGGCATCCCGCAAACTTTGTTTTTCTTGCAATTGTTGCGCAGCTTGAATTACTGGCGCGCATAACAAAAGGATACCTAAATTTGTATTACAGCCTACTGCATCTCTCGTAGCTTTAACCGAATAATATATTTTTTCGCCCAGAGAATATTCAGGATTAGTGATAGGCTCTGCACTAACTTCTGCACTGAGTAGGAAATCATCCACCTCCATATCATGTCCTGCATTGTAAACACTAACATTCCCTGGTTTAAATGCTTCCACATCACAGATACATGCTTTCTTATAGGCATCTATTATTTGCTCTCGATTTAACATGCCGCAGCAATTTTTAAAGCCGAGTTATTACTGTTTAAATATCGCCCAATTAAATCATCTGCTAAAATCTCGGCTATATTATATTTACAAACTGTTTCTAAACCTTTCCAAGCGGGGATACTATTCACTTCAATAATACTGTATTTCCCATTTTTATCTTTAATAATATCAACACCTGCATAATCCATTGATAAGGCTTTAGCTGCCTGAATAGCCAGTGTGTTTAATTCTTCATCTAATTCTATTGCTTCACATTTGGCACCACGTGCCACATTATTTAACCACGATTTACCACATCGACGCATTGCAGCAATAGCTTTTCCGTGCACAACAAAGACACGAATATCTGAATAGCCCTGACCTTCACACTCAACAAAACGTTGTAAATAATAGATACCATTACTACTGGTTAACCAAAGTAAATCCGTAGTTTTCTCAAGTCGCCTAACCCCTTCTCCTTGTGAGCCAAACAGGGGTTTACTAATCAATTTATGGCCTAGTGCTAATTCCTGTTCTGCAATAGCCAATGCCTCCAATCTATCTTTAAGCACCCAGGTTAAAGGCGTATTTAAACCTGCATTATTAAGCAAAAAACTTGTCATTCCCTTGTCTACGCTTTTTTCTATTGAGTAGCCATCGTTATAAACTGGAATACCTAAAATTTTTAGCGCATGTAATATATCCAGATAAAAAACCACTTCCTGTAAAGAACCACCTGGCACACCTCTGATAAAAACTGCATCAGGTAGCTCTGTTTCGAATCCAGGTATTTGGATAGGAATCTTGCTCGCATCAAGTTTAATACGACACTCTGTCAAAGAAACATAGACACCAGTAAACCCTCTACTAGCAAAAGCCAAACACAACTGTTTACCATGCCATCCAGGATCATCAGTAAAAATTGCTATACGTCCCACAGTTTATTATGCACCAAATGATTGATCTAATAATGCATTATCCAGCTTTCCTGCACGAAAACTCTTCCCAGATTCAACTGCTGTAACTATTACACTTGCTGGGCTAAACAACATGCCATCGACTTTAAAGAAATCATATTCATAAGCTTTGAAGATTTCTGCAAAAGGTTTTCCATAATCTTTTGATGTTGAGCTTGGTAATTCTTTTGCTAATTTTTCTGCCGCCTCGTCACTACCTTTTACAAAAATATGGACTTGTCCAGCAAACAAAATTGCATCATTTGTACGCCCCATTGCCTTAACAAAATCAGGATGTGGTGGACAAACTGGAGCGCTCCCACTTCCATCAACAATATTTTCTAACGGAAAATGCAACTCATGGGCTTTATGCATTGCCACTTCAAGCACTCGTCCAACAACTTGCACTGCACCTGCCAAACTACTCGTTGGGGTCACTATAATAGTTAATTTTTCTGCTGACACACCACAGGCAGAGGCAACTTTTTCTATAATTTCTACTGGGGGGATTTTGTCATTTTCTATCACTAAAGCAGTAGAATCAGCATTGTCTGAATAATCTAACTCCTTATATAAGTCTTCTACAGGTACATCAACACCATCTTTTTCTTTTCTTGCCATTGCTCGTGCAGGACCGGAACCTAAAGCATAATATTTTTCATGGGACATACTCCAACCAGCATATTGACTACCTAAACAAGCTAAAACTGGATTTGTTGAATGCACATTAATCGTTAAGGGCCAGTTATCGGTATAGGTACTTTGTGAAAGTGAGACGGTTCCCATTCCACCCATACAAATCTCAGTAATAATACGCCCAGCCTCTAATCCACCAGGTGCATCAATACCCGCATCAATAATAGTGCAGCCATTTTCTAATTTTTGTATCCCCAATCTATACTTATCTGCATTATCAATCAGATCTTGTACTAAAGGCTGAGTTAATTTATTAACACTCGCTGAGTATTGCATGTTGTGCCACCTTATTTTATAAGTTTTTTAACTAATTGTTGCCTTAACAGCAACTTGTCTAAAACCTGCTGTTCGCTTTTTCCGCGAGCAATGATACTGCAAATTGGCATTCCTGTGTTAATTAATACCCCTTCTTGTGGAATGTCTGCTGTCCATTTAGGCCATTGAATATTTTTTTTTATGATCAAATTTGTTTCAGCAAAAATAATCTGATAAGCACTATAGTCCTCTAGATTTATTTTTATATCCAGTAACTTATTTAAACAACTATTAATATGCCCTTCAATCAACTCACTACCATATAATTGCATACTGGCAGATGGCCTAGGATTAACTTCTAGAACGTAGCACTGGTTATTTTCTAGCATAAAATCCACAGAATTAAGCCCTACTAACCCAAACGTCTTTACCAAACTAGAAACCCAGCTATTTAATTGTCTCTTAATTTCATCACTTATTTCTGGGTAACTAATAATCCCAGAAAAAATAAACTCATTATTACTTATACTAGTAATTTGCTGCTTATGAAAACCACAAACTGTAAAATTAGTGCTATTAGCTATAAACAAAATCGATAGCGGCATTCCATCTATAAAACGTTGCCAATAACAGCTTTCATTTTTTTTCATCAACCCCTTAATTTTCTTAATTCCTTTTCCACCCTCCCCTTGCATTGGTTTTACTAACCAACCATCCTTTAATTCCGGTCTTTGAAAAGAAGTTTCTGGATATGGAATTTTTAGCTGCTCTAATGTAGAAAAAAAATGGAGTTTATTTTGGACAGCTGAAAATACATTTGGTTTATTACCAAGAACTTTAAGCTTTTGATGAAGATAATTTAAACTAGGAAGATAACACTCAAACCCGCTACCAATGATTGCAAACAATAACTCAAACCGTGATTGTAAACTACTGATAGCTGGTTTTATATGCTCTAAAGCCAAGCTATCAACTTTAATACATTCTACAGAAAGTGCTTGTGTATCTGTATCAGAAAAACAATCAATGACAATCACATTATATCCCGTTTTTTTTGCCATTTGAGCTATCATCCGCCCAGAATTTGCAATAATAACTATGTGATGATCTTTAAGCACGGATTTTAATGAAAATATTCCCTAACTCTCTAGAAAAACTATGTGATTGATTGTAAATAATAACATTAAATGAATGTCTCCAGGTTGAATAGGCTCTCCTTTTCCGATCAAAATTAAGAGGAGATATAAACGCATCAAATACATTTGTATTGATGAAATTACTTACAAACCCTACCCTGCACCAGAATTCCTTCTAAGAAGCGAGGATTTAAGCTAACATCCAAAACTGTATCATAACCCAAGAAATAAAAATCATCTCTTTGAAATTATGAAATATTTTCCCATGCAATAATATCCATATCATTAGAATATTGAGTGGAAATTAGAAAAACACTCTTTTCTAAAAAAATTGTTGCTAATTTGAGCCTTTTATAAAATAAATCACTGAAAGACAATGAATAATTTACTATATTCAGCTTTAGTACAGGTTTGACAGGGAGTTTTTAATTTTAGCTAAAAACCCTTTTTCAAGTTCTTAAAATATTATATTAAGCACACTGGATTTATAATTATATTTAATCTATATATCAGTTGCTTATAGTTTTTTTGTACTAAAGCAGGACTAGGATAGTAAATAGATTATTTTCAGAGAAAATTATAAGAGTTAAAAATATTGTTCTATCGGCGTCTTTAAATGGAGACGCTTTACATAACCTAGCTCTTAAATATTATATTTAGATTTCTTAAAGGTCTAAATATTTTTCTTTATTTCTTTATACTTGCTGCTATTAGGCTTAATAATTTTTCTAGCATAAAATATGCTTAATAAAAACACATGTTCTGGCTTCGGTTTTTTAAAAGACTGAAAAATAAGATAAGTTTAATTATTGGACATTTAGCCTACTAACTTATATTTATAAAAGTAAATTTTTTTACTAGAACTTTCTAGAAAACCATATCCCAAAGGGTATTTATCAAAAGGTAACTAAAATCCAGTTCAAGCATAACTGTGTCATTACCCGTTATGTTTTGACAGTGCAGCACTCGAAATACATTGCTCCTCCCTTTTATAAAACTAAACTAATAAAAATGCTTAAGAAATATAATATTTTTCATGGACTTGCTCTATTACTAATCTCAACTAATCTCTATGCTAATACTGAGAGCAATGATTGCTCAATAACGACCCCCCTATACTCAAACCAATGGCAGCTTATAGGTATTCCTTGTAAAGCACCGACCAATGACAATACAGTTGAGGCAATTTTTGCAGATGATATCACGGGTAATTATGGTACCGACTGGAAGCTAATAAGCTACAACCCAAGCAAAAATAGCTATGATGATGTTGATTTACAGGATGTTCTACAGATAGGAACAGGATACTGGATTATTACTTTTTCAGATGAAACCTTGTTAGATATGCCTGCTGGTAGTAAGCCGGCCTCTCAAAAAAAATCAACACAATGCACTCGCTCTACATGCTTTGAAAAGACACTCATCAGTAATAACACAAACCAATTCCAGCTAATTGCCAACCCGTTCCATCATTCATTTAGTTGGTCAGCATTGCGCGGTAAAGTAGCTACAAATGATAGTACTTGCAGTGACGGTGTTGGTTGCACACTGGAAGATATGCAAACAGCTGGCTTTGTGGAAAACCAAGGATTATATTACGATGGGAAAAAATATATAACACTAAAAGAAGCAGAGGTTTCTCCTTGGATGGGGATATGGATAAAAACGCTTGATGTAGCAAGTAGTGCTCATAAACCTACGCTTCTCTTTCCTGGCCCTGAAAAAAACACTAATCCCAGCTCTGAACCGACAGATCAAAGGATCTTTCACCTTAACTTCTCGCAAAGCCCTCTTGGTAATTACAGCCATTCAGACATCAAACGTGACTGGCCTGGCTTACACTGGTCTGAAGCATTCGACCGAGTCAAGGTTATTGAGGAATCAGACAACCGTTTTATCCGCGTAAAATACCCAAAAGGAGGAGTAGGACCAGAAAATGGAGGCGCTCAATGGAAGATTAATTTCTCGGATGCGTTTGGTACAACTTACAACGAACTCTATATTTCTTACAAGGTACGTTTCGCTAAAGGCTTCAATCCAGTAAAAGGTGGAAAATTACCTGGCTTGTGGGGTGGTGCTGGTAATGGCGGTGGAAAAAAATCAACCGGCTATGATGGCTGGAGTGCTCGTATGATGTGGCGAGTCAAAACAGTAGCTCTCTTTTATGTCTACCATGCTGATATGAAGAACAACTGGGGTGACGACAACGTCTGGGGCGATGACGAAACCATCCAATTCCCCGCTAACAAATGGGTACAAGTTGAACAACGCATCGTAATGAACTCACCCGGCGATAAAAATGGCATATTACAAGGCTGGTATAATGGTGTACTAGAATTAGACAAACGCGATATGCGATATCGTCATGTCAATAGCTTTGCCATTGATGGATTTTACTTTAGTACTTTCTTCGGTGGTGAAGGGGATCAGTGGGCACCTACTCGAAATGAGACGGTTGATTTCGATGATTTTATCTTTTCGACAAAACCTATCACTCATTAGACCACATCGGTTTCGTTGTTAACAAAACTTGATACTGGAAATGGAATTCCTTCTATTTTGTTACTACTCAGTGTCAAAAAAATAATTGATATTCCGTTTTTCTATTATTTAACTAAATATAATACTTTCTTTATTGTCATGTAACCGGACTTTAATAAAGTCCGGTTACATGACATCTAAAAACACAATTATTAATTACGAGTTGAAGCCTCTAAACAAAGTGTTAGAACAGATTCAAGAACATTCCATGCTTCTGCATTACCTTCCCCTGTTGTAGAAGCACCAATTAGCCCATAACGTGGATCGTTAGTGTCAGTAATACGATCAGTCATTATTTTTTGATCAATCAGTGTTTGGGCAAAACTTGTATCATTAAGAAGTAATGAAAGTCTTGCTAATAAAGCATATATTCTTGCTTCTCCAACAATTAAGTTTTCATCACTATGAATTAAACAACCATCTGGTACATTTGGACTTGTACAATTCGCAACTTCGGTACCCGCAAAAGTAAAATATTCCGGTATTTGATTATTAGTAACATAATAATTTTTAAAGAAACTTAAACTATTTTGTGCTGCAGTTAAAGCTTTGTCACGCCTTTGCTGATCTAATAAAGTTGGATCAAGCTCAGATGCTCGAGCAAGGTGTAAAGCAATCCATAAGGTTTGAATTGTTTTTAGATGTTTACCCTGATTAGTATCACGATTTTCAAAATCACCTGTCCATGTATCATTATCTTGGTATCCGTTATAAAAAAGACCAGAAACAAAAGGAACTTGGGAATCAAGGAGTAAATCTGTTGACGATGCCAATAAAGGTAGCCAACGCGGACTCATTTTGGCTGCTTCACCTAATACATACAGATCGTTATAGTCTACGGGAATCGGATCGGTAGTTAATTTACCAATACCTGTTGCAACAGCCGCAGGGTTTAATGTTGCATCTGTTGTTCCGTTCCAATCCCAGGCATAGCCAACCAATCCATCTGGGTATCTAGGAAATTGAAGTGCTGTTTTATGATCTCTATCAGTTACAGAAGTCCAATATAACCCTGTTAATAAAGTTTCTGCTAACTTTTTTGATTCAGGGTTATTAGTTGTAAATGAACTCTCGATAATTCCTCTAATCACTCTAAAATCATCTAATGGTGCATTGGAATTTATCCAGCCATCATCCAAAGCAACAAGAGGTTTATATTTTTCACGATCAATTGCCCAATTAACAATATTATAGACAGGATCAACCATGACTTCATCAACGTATTGATACGATTGTTGATAGGCAGCTGTATCTCCCATACAAGCGGATGCTCTAAGCATAAGACCCATGTGCTCAGCTGTTACATGATGCCCGTGAGCATATATTTCTGTCAGGCCATTATCATTAATAAGGTTAGTATAAATACCATAGGATAAGGGTGCAGTTTGATTAGAATGCCTCATTGAATTTTTAATAAAATTCATTCCACTTTCTGCAGCAACTTTTCGGTCATTATTTAACCAAGTTAATATTGGGCCCGCTTGCGGGGCAATAGCCGATACAGGCTCCAAATTAAGTTCTACTAAAGCAAACTGATCTACATTCAAACTAACCTTATAAAAATGTTCTGCAGAACGTGAGACAGGAAGACTCCCTGTTTGGCCACTTGTATCTGGTGTTACAACAGATGCACTGGCTACTTTAAATCCCTCTGGCGCACGATAATCAATTGAAATTTGTTGAGGAGAAGAAACAATCGGTTGTTGAAGCCCTGAATAATTAAGAACATACAAAAAGTGTTTGGTATCAGACTGTTTTCCAACTTCCACATGAACACCATCGACTGCATTGACTAAAAAATCTTCTTTTACATGAATTTTAATTAATTGTTCAGCGGTACTGAGTGCTTCATTTGCAGTATTAACATCACCAACAGTTGCAAACAAATCAGACCCACGGACACTTGGGTTATAGACGGCCACACCTTTTCCAACAACATTGGTTCGTTCTATTGAAGTTAAACCTTCTGGAAAATTAAACAAGTCTTTCAGAACACTATTGCTTCTAGGGTTGCCAAGTTCATCAAGTGTTCCTGGTAATTCGCCTGTTGCTAAAACAGTCCCGCCATTATTGACAAAAGACTTAATCAAATCAGCCGTTGAATTTGACATTGAAGCAACGCTAGGTAGCAACAAAAATTGTATTCCAGCTAATTGTTCTCCTAGGTTTCCAGGATCAGTGATAATTTTAAAAGGGATATGCGACTTAATAAGAGCATGGGCAGCACCTCTATATCCACCGAGGTGAGGCTTAGGCACAGGGCTATCACCCGGTTCTGATGCCCACCAATCAGGATCATTTGTGGGGGCGGTCGTTGTTATATACATACCATAACCACCACCCGCTTTGTAATCTTGAAAATCACGTGTTGGAGAACTGTACCAAATGCCCACTTTAGCATGATGAGATGTGTTCAAAAGTGCTTGTTCATGATCACGAATAAAACCAAACCATCGAGAACGAAAACTAGAATCAACCGTTTTAGTCATATCGGGGGTTTGTGACTCAAAGGGAGAAACACCTGTTACTAAAGCAGCTCCCATAGTTAATCCTGCATCTAATGGTTTATAACCATAGGAGAATGCCCATGTTGGATTTTCTCTATCAACACCACGAGCCCATTTATACATAGTAATTTTATTACTAAACTCTTCAATAGAAGACCAGCTCATCGCTTTTGTATTTGAAACGCTATCAATTTCCCATACTCGAAGAAAGTTATTTGTACTGACTCGATAGTTGCCATCTAAACCTGCTTCACTAGCATCCATATAATCCGCAGGGAAATTTTCAATGATGACCATAAAGTCAGAGTTAACCTGATGAGCTGCAGCTCGAACATCATTTAAAAAACCAGCTAAATTTTCATGACGCCACTGTACCCAAGCTTTGAAATTAGGGCTATTCCAATCAACCTGAGTTGGCACATTATAGCCATTACCATTATTTAATCCTTGTGCCTGGCTCCATGAAGAAAATGCAGCACTTGCTGCAGGCTCTGCCCCAGCCCATGAAGCACCAGTCCCCAAGTAAATAGGCACATCAATCCAGATGCCATCAAGCCCAGTAGCAGCTAATTTTTTTACCCGATCTATAAAATATTGTTTATAACCAGTATTGGGTGAAACCCATGCACTCTCAGCGCCAGGATCAACCCATACTTCTTGAGAGCCATAAAAAACATTTGCTTTTCCATCAATACCTCTTTGAATCCAATCGGGATGATCCTTAAACATGGTATTTGCTAACGTTTCACCATTATCAGTTATTACTTCCAAAGCCGGATAATAAACAACTGTCCGCAAATTTTGATTATTAGCTAAGGTTGTCACCCTGTTAAGAAAATTAATCTGGTTCTGAAACTCTGTTTCATTCAAATATTGACTAAGACCAGAATCCACTTCTATTACCGATACGTTTTCAGCAACGCGTTTATTAATAAGATCGGTAATTTCCTGGTCTGTCATTTCTATCCAGGCATCAAAACCTCCGGTTCGAGCCATTTTTGCCCAATCAGCAATATTTGAACTGGCAAAAGACAATAACGGATTAGTCAGACTTAGTAAAAGAGTAAGAACCAAGACCAGCCTTATATTAATTTTAATAGACATTTCATATACCTTAAAGTTAACGATAATATTAAAAAAACATGACTTTGCAATTATTGATTTCAATTG
This sequence comes from uncultured Methylomarinum sp., assembly GCA_964654345.1. Lineage (GTDB taxonomy): Bacteria > Pseudomonadota > Gammaproteobacteria > Methylococcales > Methylomonadaceae > QPIN01. Next base: position 2,305 of record CAZZIX010000054.1, on the reverse strand, counting down.
CTTTTAATTA
>CAZZIX010000054.1:0-2195 GCA_964654345.1 uncultured Methylomarinum sp. | reverse complement strand
GATAATATTAAAAAAACATGACTTTGCAATTATTGATTTCAATTGCTTTTAATTATTGTTTGCTTATTCCAACAAAGCACACTTGTAATTTCTATTGACAGGTTATTTCTGATAGTAGTGTTACTTCTGGACGCGGGCAAGGAGTCAATACCATTAAGTTAAGTGATTATTCTGTAGGTTGGGCTGCCGTCTCTTTGGCAACCCAACATAACGTATGCTAAAAATGTTAGGTTAACGATAGAACCGTTAGCCTAACCTACAAACAATATTCTCTTAACTTAATGGCGGTGAGGCAAGGGTGCGAACGATAACGACCTCTCTCAATCATTTATTATTTTAAGAAAATAGATTAATTCAGATACCATTTATTAAAAATGAGCACTGCGTCACATCTTTTTTGTGGACTGTATCACATTTTTTTGGAAATCTAAAGCAAATAAAATATTATCTACTTAAAAAGTATTTATTATTCTTACTGTTACCAGAAATTCATTAAGTTTTCGCAATATATGAATAAAGTATGAATTTTGGAATTTATTAATGACTCACACAAACAGTTATGTTTTAGATCAAACTGTTTATTTACAGCTAATTTTATTTTGAAAGATCAGTTGGGTGTGGATTTACGGGATTATCTCGTCCGTCGTTCTGCAATACAACGGAGTGGCTTTACAAAACAGGCATACTTTAGAGACTTTTTCTAACTTAATTCAGCCGCCTGTTAAAATAAGGAATGCTGAATTATTTAATTTTGATACCCATTAGTTCATCATGCTCTTTTTTCCAGGGCAAGCCTTGCCTTGCACCAAGATTAGTGCAACATAAAGCACCGGCAGCAGAGGAATACTCTAAAATAGATAACCAATCTAATTCATCAGATACGGCGGCTGCAAATGCGCCATGAAAAGCATCTCCGGCTCCAGTTGTATCTATTGCTTTAATTGGAAAACTAGCCAAGTCGCCTGTTTGTTGCCCCCGCTGCCAAATTAACCCTTTTTCACCCAAGGTAATAACGACCGCTGGCGAATTTTCAGATAGTCGGTTTAAAGCTATCTGTACATCATCAGAAAATTGCAGGGCAAATTTCTCTGAAGCCACTAAATAATCTACCTTATCCCATAATATAGAGGTACCTTCATGCATAGACCCAGCATCCAATATTGTCGGTATTCCATTATTTTTTGCAAATTCGACTATTTTTAAAGATAATTGTGGCTCATGTCCATCCAACAAAATAGCCTTAGCTTGTACAGAAGAAAAATCTATCGCATCAGCCAATAAAGGTTTTGTAGAGCCTTTATAATTAATTAAGGCTCTTTCTCCATTCGGCTTAACTAAGACAGTTGATAACGGCGTTGGCAATACACCTCTTACAATAAAATGTGTGACTACATTTTCGTCAATAAATTCTTGTAAATGCATTTGTCCATAAAGATCCTCTCCAAGATAGCCAGCGAAAGCAGAACTAAACCCCAGTCTTGATACTGCAATAGCAGCATTAGCAGCAGGCCCTCCACCACAAGCAGTTAAATTATCAGCAAAAATCTTTTCATCACTTTTTGGGTGTTTTTCAACAGAAAAAAGCAAGTCATAACAAGCATGACCAACACACAGAACATCAACTTTTACAGGAGGTGAATTACTATCCATTTTTCACTACGGATTTATTAGATATACATCAGGAAGATTATAATAAACATCTTTATAAGAGTTAGATTTTTCTAATACAGAAACAATGATGGCTAATGGTTCTGGCCATATTTCTGGTAGGTCAGCTTCACCTTCTAAATTGATAGGAAAAGTTAATTGTTCTTCTGGCGGTGTAAATTTAGCATTCACACCCTCTTTATTTCCCCGAGCATCAATTCGATACCAACCCTGATTTTTAAGGAATACTGCATTTAATCCATGCAAACAAAAGGGTGCACCATTATCACCTTCAACACTTAATCTCTGATAACATAAACCTGCTGGAATATCATTTGCTCTAAGTAAGGCCGCTAAAAGATGGCTTTTAGCATAACAATAACCAGTTTTGTGAATTAATACATCAGATGCTTTGCAAGTTACAGGGTTTAAGTTGTAATCAGAACTATGTTTTATATTATCTCTCACCCATTCAAAACAGTTTTTAGCTATCTCTTCATCCAAAGAATATTCTGTTGATAAAGATTTAGCCAATGCTTTAATTTCTG
>CAZZIX010000053.1:11492-12783 GCA_964654345.1 uncultured Methylomarinum sp. | reverse complement strand
TAATGCTTAAAGGTAAATCAAAAAAATCCTATAAAGAGTTGTTAATCACTTTAGGACCAGCAATTTTATTAACAATTGCTGGTTTTTGGGTGGCTTATCAATTTGTTTCACCTCCTCCTCCAAAAAAAATAGTGATTACTACTGGCTCAGATACAGGTACTTACTATAAATTGGCACAACAATATCGTACCGCTCTAGCTAAAGAAGGTATTGAGCTGGAAATTCTCAACTCTTCTGGTTCAAAAGAAAATATCAAACGTTTATTAGATAAACAAGCTGACGTTGCTTTTATTCAGGGAGGAACAGGCAATGATGAAGGTTCATTACAATCATTAGGCAGTTTATATTATGAGCCGCTCTGGATCTTTCTTAGAAAAGACATTGATGTCGAAAAAATAACAGACTTATCTGGTTTGCGTATAGCTATCGGACAAGAAGGAAGTGGAACGCGTGTTTTATCAACAGAGTTACTGAGTTTAAACCATATTAATGAACAATCTGCTCAGTTACTATCGCTCTCTTCAAGCGATGCGGCAACGGCACTTGTTCTGGCTAAGTGTGACGCAGCGATGATGGTTGCATCTAGTGATTCGGAAATAGTTCAGCAACTTCTTCATAATGAAAAAGTTAAACTATTAGAATTAACCCGTGCTGATGCCTATACACGCCTGTTCCCCTATTTATCTAAAATAACTTTGTCTGAAGGAATTGTTGACTTGGAAAAGAACTTTCCATCAAGGCCTATTAATCTTCTAGCACCTAGTGCTAATTTAGTGGTTAATGAAGAATTTAATTCTGCTTTAATTGTTTTACTACTAAGAGCTGCTGATTCAATACACAATGATAAAAGTCTCTTTTCGGCGGCTGGTGACTTTCCTTCAGTGGACTCTACTGCTTATCCTATTAATGAAGTCGCGGAACGGTTCTATATCGTTGGCCCTCCATTTTTAATGCGCTATCTTCCTTTTTGGCCTGCAGTTTTTATTGATCGAATGATTGTAATGTTGGTGCCACTTTTAGCACTACTTTTACCTCTGGGTAAAATAATGCCACCTCTTTATCGCTGGCGTATTCGTTCAAAAATTTACCGCTGGTACAAAGAGCTTCAAGAAGTGGATGATGCTATGCATCAGCAACAACTTTCTTCTCAACAAGTTGAAAGTCTCAACCAGGATTTAACCCAGATTGAAAATGAAGTGAATAAGGTCAAAACACCATTGTCTTATGCAGACCAGGTTTATAATTTATTGTTACATATTGATTTGGTAAAAAAGAAATTAAATGCTCAAGT
>CAZZIX010000053.1:6932-11392 GCA_964654345.1 uncultured Methylomarinum sp. | reverse complement strand
GGATCAGTTGCATGGCGTGACTTTGAAAATGATCGTTACAGCATTAGTTGATGAATATGGATGGGAGCAGCTTGGTCAGCGCATAAAAATCAATTGTTTTATAAGCAACCCTAGCATTAACTCTAGTCTAAAGTTTTTGCGTAAGACTTTATGGGCAAGAGAAAAGGTTGAAGCACTTTATCTGCGCCTTCAATGGCAAAATAGTGTGAAACGTAAAGACACTTAGTTTTATGCAATATGTTAATCAGAATACTAGGAAAAAAAGGATTGATAGACAATTTTCAGTTGCCCCAATGCTGGATTGGACAGACCAACATTGCCGTTATTTTCATAGTCTTTTAACCAGTAAAGCATGGCTATATACAGAAATGGTCACAACAGGCGCAATTCTACACGGTGATAAACAACGTTTTTTAACAGAAAATAAAGCAGAAAATCCAATTTCTTATCAATTAGGGGGAAGTAACCCTATTGATTTAGCTCGTTGTGCTCAAATGATTGAGGATGCTGGGTATAATGAAGTTAATCTGAATATTGGATGTCCTAGTGATAGAGTTCAAAGTGGGCGTTTTGGAGCTTGTTTAATGGCAGAGCCTGGTTTAGTTGCTGACTGTGTACAGGCAATGCAACGGCTTGTTTCAATTCCCGTGACAGTAAAATCCAGAATTGGTATCGACGATAATGATTCATATCAAGAATTGACTAATTTTATTTCAACAGTCGCTACTGCTGGATGCAACACTTTCATTATTCATGCAAGAAAAGCCTGGCTGAAAGGTTTATCGCCTAAACAAAATAGAGAGGTACCACCATTACGATATGATGTGGTTTATCAAATAAAAAATGATTTTCCTGAATTAAATATTATTTTAAATGGCGGAGTAACTTCATTGAATACTTCTAAAACTATTCTGAAGTATGTTGATGGAGTAATGATGGGAAGAGAAGCTTACCATAACCCTTATTTGCTGGCAGAGGTTGATACCCAATTATTTTCTGAGTCAAAACCAATCAAAACACGGCAACAAGTTGTTTTGGAATTAATCCCTTATATTCAACAATATTTGCTAGAAGGTGGACGTTTACATAGTATAACAAGACATATTTTAGGGCTTTTTCATGGCGTTTCTGGTGCTAGAAAATGGCGTAGAATTTTAAGTGAAAAAGCTTCAAAGCAAGATGCTGATGAGTCAGTGTTGTTAGAAGCACTAAACAGTATAGGCCTGTGATATACTGAGCCGCTATTTTTATAAAAAGAGATGTAACAATGGATGAACTTTTTTCCAAAATTATTACAGAAATTGGTGAAGATGTAACGCGCGAAGGATTAGTTGATACTCCTGAGCGGGCAGCTAAAGCTTTTCGGTTTTTAAATAACGGTTATGAGAAAACACTGGAAGAAGTTCTGAACGGTGCAATTTTTGAAGCTGATACCGAGGATATGGTCATCGTAAAAGATATTGAGTTATATTCTTTGTGTGAACATCATTTATTACCTTTCCTCGGTAAATGTCATATTGCCTATATTCCTGATGGCAAAGTGATTGGTTTATCCAAATTAGCTCGTATTGTTGATATGTATGCTAGACGCTTACAAATTCAAGAAAAACTAACTAAGCAGATAGCTGATGCAGTTGAAATGTCTATTGGAGCAAAAGGTGTAGCTGTTGTGGTAGAAGCTAAACATTTATGTATGATGATGCGTGGTGTTGAAAAACAGAATTCTGTGATGACAACGTCTGTTATGACGGGTATTTTTAGAGAAGATAGAAGTACTCGGATGGAGTTTTTAAACCTTATTAATAGAAACTCTAAATAATCATGACGCGTGAAAACGCAAAATTAAAAAAAATAGGTGTTTTGCTGGTTAACTTGGGTTCGCCAAGTGCACCGACCACTTTTGCAGTTAGGCGATTTCTCAAGGAATTTCTATGGGATCCTCGAGTAGTTAATATTCCTCGGTTTCTTTGGTGGGTTATTCTACATTTTCTGGTTTTACCTTTCCGACCATTAAAAGCAAAAAAAGCGTATCAAAAAATCTGGCAGGAAAAAGGCTCTCCTCTCATTTTTTTAACGCAACAATTAGTAGATAAAGTGAATAGTCAATTTAAAAATACAGACTATTCAATTGATTGTGTCATGCGCTATGGTAAACCATCTATTCGTCAACAATTATCCTCGTATAGAAAAAATAAAATTGAGGAATTGGTTGTTATCCCTCTTTATCCTCAGTATTCTACTACAACGACAGCCTCAGTTTATGATGAAGTCATCAAGTACGTGATGAAGTGGTGGGCAATTCCTTCGATACGATTTATTAGTGAATACCATCAACATCCTCTATATATTGAAGCAATTGCAGATTCTATAAAACAATTCTGGTCAAATAACGGTAGAAATGAGCTGTTATTGATTTCTTTTCATGGTTTGCCAGAAAAGTTGACAGAATGGGGTGATCCTTATTCTCATCAGTGTCATCAGACTGCAGAATTAATAGCAAAGAAATTATTATTGTCTGACGAGCAATGGAAAATTGTTTTTCAGTCACGATTTGGCAAGGCTAAATGGTTACAACCCTATTGTATTGAGATGTTGCAAGCATTACCTAAACAAGGTGTTAAAAATGTAGATATAGTTTGTCCTGGTTTTGCGGTTGATTGTCTGGAAACGCTGGAAGAAATTGAACTTGAAAATAAAAAGTTTTTTTTACAAGCTGGCGGCCAATCTTATTATTATATTCCAGCACTCAATGACTCTAAAAAACATATTGAGTTAATGGTTGAATTAATCAGAAAAGATAAGCAATATGAGAGGATATGAAAAAGATTGCGCATTTTGTCGATTGATGCGTAGCCTAGCTTTTACAGGTGTTGGTATGGGTCTTGGCAGTGGGTCTGCTTATTTATTAGGTGCAAATAAACAAGATATTATGATGTCTGGCATTGTCGTTTCTGCAATCATTGTCTTTGGAATGTTAGATAGAAAAAAACAAAAATAACGATTGAAGGGGGGAGGATGAAGCAGAATATTTTACAAAGCTGGAAAGATAGTTGGCCAATTGTAAGATCAACAAAACCTTTACCGATTGACAAAGGTGTATTAGACCAAGCTGCATTTGATAGCATAGAAGTAGATGCATTATTTGATGCTGTTAATCATACAAGTACACTGGCGGGACAATCTGTTCTCTATCGCTCTTTGGCCCAGCCATCTGATTCTCTAGATGAAATTAATGCTAAACAGGTTGCAGTTAAAGAAATACAAGAAAGTAGTGCAATTAGAGAAAACTTGGAGCAGATTGTAGCAAGCTCGGTTGAGAAAGAAGAGTCTTTATATTTATTACTTTTTGGTGAGTTTTTAGGTTCTATGGGAACAGCTAGAAGCGAACATCAGATAGAAGGCTATGGCTATCGGCCATACCGCAGTGGTACTTGTTTTATGCAGAACCTTGTTGAATCTATTTATTCATCAGAATTGCCATCAAGTTCGTATCTTAACGATATATTTACTAAAATAAATACTTTTTCTGAAAGCCGAGTTTATTCATTAATGGTCGGGCCAGTTTATAACACGGAAAAAGGGCTTAAAAGTAAAGAAGAACGAAAAGGCTCTTTTGTACCAGCAACTATTTTTAAACCTCATATTTTTAAACCATTATTGATAACTTTGGTAGTGGTATTGGTATGGGGGGCTATCCAGTTTCTTCCTGATGGAATGGTGGGTAGTTCTAGAGGAAGTGTTGCTATTTGGGGGATGTTTTTAGCCCCTTTGCTATTGATATACTTTCCTGTTGTAGGTTCCTACGATAGAGATAATTGTATTATTCCATTACGTGATGAATTTAAAAAATCAAAAGAATTGGGTGATGCATTAGATGCTTTGGGTCAATTGGATGAATTATTAGCCTACATTAAGTTTTCTGAGGAATATGGCAGTGCTACTGTTCTACCTACAATGATTGAAAGTGAATTTCACCGTATTAATTTAACAGACGCAAAAAATCCTATTTTAGGAAAGAAAAATGAAAGTTATGTGGCGAATGACTTTACTTTAGAAAAAGAAAAGCTGGTTTTTATAACAGGTCCAAATAGCGGGGGGAAAACAGCTTTTTGTAAAACAATTACCCAGATTCAATTATTAGCGCAAGCAGGGTGCTACGTTACTGCAAAGTCTGCAAAATTGAGCGTGGCAGATAGTGTTTTTTATCAAGCGCCTGAAATTAGTCAGCTTGATGATGGAGAAGGGCGGTTTGGTACAGAGTTAAAACGCACCAAAGATATTTTTTTGAACAGCTCTGCAAAAAGCTTAATTGTACTTGATGAACTTTCTGAAGGCACAACTTTTGAAGAAAAGATGGAGTCATCGACAAACGTTTTAGATGGTTTTTATCAAAAAGGAAATAATACTATATTGATTACTCATAACCATCAATTAGTGGATGTATTTATGGATAAAGGAGA
>CAZZIX010000053.1:1810-6832 GCA_964654345.1 uncultured Methylomarinum sp. | reverse complement strand
AATTAATTGCTGCTGAAAAACCTGATTATATTATTCCAGAAATTGAAGCCATTGCAACCGAAGCATTGGCAGAAATTGAGGCAGAAGGTCTGTCAAAAGTTATTCCTAATGCCAGAGCAGTACAGCTCACCATGAATCGTGAAGGTATCCGAACCTTGGTAGCTGAAAAGGTTGGTGTACCCACGTCAAGCTATGCCTTTGCAGAAACGTTTAAACAATTAAAAGAAGCTGTCGATAATATTACCGGTTACCCCTGTTTTATTAAGCCAACGATGTCATCGTCAGGGAAAGGACAGTCTATGGTTACATCGGCAGATCAATTAGAAAAGGCATGGGAGTATGCAAAAGCAGGTGGGAGAACGGATACAGGCAAAGTGATTGTTGAAGGAGCCATTGATTTTGATTATGAGATCACACTTTTAACAGTTCGTGCTTTAGATAAAGACGGAAAGGCCGATACCTATTTTTGTGAGCCGATAGGACATTTGCAACAAGATGGAGATTATAGGGAAAGTTGGCAACCACAAGAAATGACTTTAATGGCATTAAAAAATGCCCAAGAAATTGCTTTTAAAGTGACTAACGAAATTGGTGGCTTGGGACTATTTGGTGTAGAGCTATTTATTAAAGGTGATGAGGTCTGGTTCAGTGAAGTTAGTCCTAGACCCCATGATACTGGCATGGTCACCATGGTTACGCAAAGACAAACAGAATTTGATTTACATGCAAGAGCTATTTTAGGCTTACCTGTTTGTACCACGCTAGATAAAATAGGTGCAAGTGCGGTTATTCTTGGTGGAATCAATGCAAAGAATATTGAATATACAGGGCTAGATAAGGCTTTGGAAGACGCAGATGTTGATGTTAGATTGTTTGCAAAGCCAGAAGCCTATATAACTAGACGAATGGGGGTCGCGGTAGCAACCTCAAAAAAGAATGTAAAAGAGGCAAGAGCTAAAGCAGTTAAAGCGGCTAGCCTAATATATGTAAAAGGATAATATAGATGAAAAAAATTGGGTTTGTGTTGATTGTAGCAATGTTTTCAGGTTATGCCTGTGCAGATATTTATAGACATATTGGCCCTGATGGTAGTGTTTATTACACTGACAAACCAAAAAAAGGACTGAGTTATAAACGAGTTACACGATCAAATCCCAAGGCAAAGTTTAACTCAAAACTTGTAATAAAAAAGAATCCTTATAGGAATCTTAATAAGAACAAAAAAAAATATTCTCCTCTCATTGCTAAAGCGGCAGCAAAGTATAAAATTGATAAAAATTTAATTCATGCGGTTATTCGAACTGAGTCAGCTTATAATGTAAAGGCTATTTCCTCTGCTGGAGCTGTAGGACTCATGCAATTAATGCCAGCGACAGCAGCGCGTTATGGTGTTAATGATCGTACCAATGCTAAGCAAAATATAGATGGTGGAACTCGCTATCTAAAAGATTTAATGAAGATGTTTAAATCTAACCTCAGTTTGGTTCTTGCTAGTTATAACGCAGGCGAAACAGCAGTTAAAAGATATAATAATTCAATTCCCCCATACCCCGAAACTCAAAATTATGTGCGTAAGGTTTTAAAACTATATAAGAAATCAAATGTGCTAACATTTTATGCGAAACCTGAAGCTGGTTCTGCTCAATTAAGAAATAAAGAATCTGTTGGAAGTTAAAGCTTTAGCGAGTTTTGTGAAGAATAAAATGGGTGAAAAGCTTAATATATATTAAATACACTCCCCCAAATCAGATGAATAATAGTGAATGGTTACATTTGCCTGAGTATTAAAAGAGTATCTAACAAAAAACATATAAAAAATATAGACTTGTAAACTAAAAAATACAGACTATTCTTCCTAAGATAGATCAATTATTTAATTCGTTTTTATCATAGGGGCTGTATAATGTTGATTAATCAACAAACTATATTAATATCTTTTCGAACTCTTTTATTGACCATACTGTTTATAATGGCTCAAGGAGTTTATGCGGTAGATGTGTTGGTGAATATGACTGATTCACCAGACCCAGCTACGCGCGGTGGTAAAATTACCTATACTATCGTTACCCAAGATCAAAGCAATGATATTGCTCCAAATGTTAGTCTGAGTTTCCCCCTTCCTGCGACAACAACTTATGTATCTGATGATAGCACGCAGTGTAATCATGATGGTGGTACACCAGGAATAGTCAATTGTGCTTTCGGTAATTTACAGGGTACAGCTACTGGACCTGGTGATGTTAAAACCGTGAAGGTGATTGTTAAAACAACATCAGCAACCCCTACCGTTATCAGTAATATTGTCGCTACCTCATCTACTACGGGTGATACTAATAACGGCAATAATAGTAATACTCCTCAAAATACTACGATTGATGATGGAGCAGACCTTACTACAACTTTATTAGCTCTTCCCGACCCTTCTGTTATTGCTGCTGGAGATGTAAATTATACCGCTGTATTAACTAATAATGGCCCAAATACAGCGCAAAATATTAGTGTTGTATTTCAGCTGTCAATTAATATGACTTATGTGACTAACTCTGCCAGTGGAACAGGTTGGTCATGTAGTTATAATAGCGGGAATAGACAGCTTACATGTACTGGATCAGGATTGAATAATGGTGTTAGCGCTAACCCAATTACTTTTAAAGGAAAAGTAACAGGAGCTCAAACTGGAAATTTAGCAACAACTGCAACTGTTTCTACCTCAACAAGCGATCCAGAACCAAATAATGATGTTGTCATTAATAATGTTAATGTGGCCGAAGGAACAGATGTTTCTGTGACCATTTCTGCAAATTCGCTGGCTGTAATAGAAAATCAGACAACAATTGTTACACTTAAACCCCGAAACCTTGGGTCTTTTGATGCCGCTAATGTAGTCGTAAATTATACCGCACCGCCAGGGTTTACTTATCAAACGCTACCTACTGGTGATGGATGGGCTTGTGTTATAGATGGTGGAGATGCACAAACCTATCATTGTTCCCGAGGAACATATATTGTTGGTGCAACTAAAAATATAACCTTTACCTTAAATGCACCGGCTTATTCTGCTGGTAACAAACTAAATACGGCAACAATTAGCACAACAACTGCTGAAGCAGTAGAAAGATTAACAAATAATTCTGCATCCTTAAATATGACATTAGAGCATAATGGTGTTGATTTAAGAATTAGTAAAATAAAAACACCGACTCCTGTGGCTCAAGGAACTAATATGGTGAGTACCATTAAAGTGACTAATGATGGCCCGCTAAATGCAAGCTCTGGCACTATTACCATTACTGATCTATTAGATATGGGAAATATCACTTATGTTTCTGGTACGGGTACAAACTGGACATGTGATGATTTTGCAACAACAACACCTAATGTTGTGTGTACATACAATGCGGTACTAAATAATGGAAATACGACGCCAGCTTTGACAATTACAACTACAGCGACAGGAATAGGGTCTATTTCTAATACTGCTACGGTAAGCTATAGTGGCGTTCCTGGTGATTATGATAGCAGTAATAATTCAACAGGTGCTGTTGGTGTGACTTCTACTAATAGTGGAACTAATTCAGCTGATTTAGTCGTCACTAAGACTGTTAATGCCGATAATTCTGATGGAGATACAACTACTTTAGCTATTGATGAAAATAGTATGACTTATACTATTAATATCCAAAATAATGGGCCGAGTAATGTAACAGGTATCACCATGACGGATGCTATCCCTAATTATGTAAATAATAGTAGCGGAGAAACTGGAATTGCTTTTAATGCTCCAGGCTATAGTTGTAACTCTTCTGGTAAGAACGTGACCTGTACGCAATCGGGAACTTTATCCAATACAGATACAGATACGATTGAAATTATAGTTACTCGTCCACTGCTAGATGGAACAAATGTTAGAAATACAGCCTCAGCTTTTTCAAGCGCTCAAGGTGATCTAAATCGAACGAACAATAGCAATTTCATAGATGTTAATATTGCTCCAGTGGCAGATTTGTTAATTCAAAGCAAGGTAGTAACACCAACTGACGTTAAATCAGGTACTGAGGCAACCTATCTCATCACCATAAAAAACAATGGTCCCTCAACAGCGCAAAATGTGGCGGTTACTGATATATTTGATCTTCCTGTTGGTGATGCTGGATTTACTTTTATTTCAGCTATTGCACCTATTGGTGGTTCATGTAGTGGGTTAACGGGTGGTCAATCCTATATTAAAACAGATACACCGACTCTAACCTGTAACTGGGCAAGTATTGGTAGTGGTAGCACGCGCACAATTTCTATGATAATTCGGCCTAATTTTCAAACAGGATCACCGGATGGAAGAATATTTAAAAATACGGTAAGTGGAACAACGACAACTCATGAAAGCGATTTAACTAACAATAGTAAAGGTCCTATTCTATTAACCGTTAACAAAGATTTAATTGATTTGGTGATTAATAATAATGACCAAAGTGCAGGGCTAGGGCCTGACCCATTGGGGCATGACCCAGCTAATGGTGGAGATAATGCTAATAATGATGTGATATTTGATTTAGATTATGTCAATCGAGGCCCTTCTTTTGCTACAGGAGTCAATATAAAATATTTCATTACGCCAAAAGATGGAAAGACTGTTAAATTTATGTGTGATGAGGCGACTAGTGCTGATGCGTGTAACACAAGTGCAGATAAATGTACTGTTTCAAATGGCAGTAATCCTATTACTGGTAATGCGGCAGGTACAGCTACTTTAACCTTAAGTTGCTCAATGCCAGATATGGTTGCTGATAGCAGTTTACATTTTCATAGATACTTAACGTTTAGAGTTATTTCAATACCTGATGGTTTGGGTGATACACATGATACCAATGCATTAATTTCTGCGAATGAAAATGAAACAATATTGTTGAATAATGCAGAACCAGATGATGTAACAGTCCGTGCTAAAGTTGACTTGCAGCTGACTAAAGTTCCATCCAAAGCTAATGTTAAAGTAACAGAGCCTTTTGACTGGATAATAACAGT
>CAZZIX010000053.1:0-1710 GCA_964654345.1 uncultured Methylomarinum sp. | reverse complement strand
AATCCTGGGCAAATATATCTTGGAGGGTGTGTAGACTCAGATAATGGAACTTTGCAAAATACTAACGCTGATCAAGATGATATAACTGCTAATGCAGGAGAAACAATCGGAAGCTGTACCAGTGGAGATGATGAAGATGGAGTCGTTGTCCCAACTTTAATTGCAAACCAAACCGCTATATTGCAAATTGAAATAGGTGGAAATACCTGTCAACTGGATGGCTGGATTGATTACAATGCGGATGGTGATTTTACAGATACAGATGAGCAAATTTTTTCTAATAAAACTTTAAATCCTGGTTCGCACAGTGAAAATATAGTAGTTCCAGCCAATCTTGCATTTGGTAATAGTTATGCACGTTTTCGTTGTAGTGATGTGGGTGGACTAGCACCAATCGGGCATATAACAGGAGGTGAAGTAGAAGATTATCTGGTTTCTTTACAACCCGATAGTTCTATTACAGCAACAGCGGTGGACTATGGTGATGCACCTGATACTGGAATAGGGACGTTAACAGGAAATTACCAAACCTTACCAAATGATAACGGAGCAAGCCATATATTAGGTATTGCAAATGCACCTTACTTAGGTTCTTGTGTTGATTCAGATGCCAATACAGCGCAAAATTTTTCAGCAACAGCTGATGATTTTGGCCCAGCAGCAGGAGTAACACCTACTGTTACAACCGGAACCTGTAGCGGTGCAGATGATGAGGACGGCGTGATTTTAAATAGTGAGCTAAAACAAGCAATTCCAGCATCTATTTCAGTAACAGCCAGTGCAGGAACAAATTCCTGTATATTAAATGCCTGGATTGATTATAATCAAGATGGTGTTTTTAATAACAGTAATGAAAAAATTGCTAATAATCAAACAATTGCTTCTGGTGCGACAGCCATTTTAACGCCGACAATTCCAGCCAATTCACTTGCTGGTATTACTTATGCTCGTTTCCGTTGTGCTTCCTCAGGAGGTTTAAACTCAACAGGTGCTGCTGTAGATGGTGAAGTGGAAGATTATCAAGTTTCAATTATACCTAATCTCACATTAGCTAGTACAAAAGTAGATTTTGGTGATGCTCCGGATGGAACTACTGGAGAATTAAAAAGTGATTACAGCACAACTGAATTCAATAATGGCCCTAGTCATGTCATAGGGTTGCCAAATTCTCCTTACCTTGGTTTATGTGTCGATTCTGATGATGGAACGGCACAAAATATGACCGCAGATGGAGATAATGTTGTAGGGTCAACAACAGTTGGCACTTGTGATGTGGATGGGCAGGATGAAGATGGAGTGTCTTTAGTCGGAGGATTAACACTGGGAGGCCAAACAAATATTAAAATTGTAACAGCCGCTGATGGAGCATGTGTTTTGAATGGCTGGATTGATTTTAATCAGGACGGACAATTTTCTGGTTCAGAAGAACAAGTGATAACTAACAAATCACAAAGTGCAGGAACAACTAAAACTTATCAGGTAAACGTACCTACATCAGCTAAGGTAGGTCAAACTTACTCACGTTTTCGTTGTAGTACAGCAAGTGGTCTTGGTCCCGTTGGGCCAGCACCTGATGGGGAAGTGGAGGATTATGCTGTAATCGTCCATTCTGCAACAGGAATTCCCACAGTGAGTGAATGGGGTTTAATGATATTGATGTTGTTGATTTCTTGGTTTGCCTATACACAACGTTTTTCTGTAAGGCCATCG
>CAZZIX010000052.1:0-12869 GCA_964654345.1 uncultured Methylomarinum sp. | reverse complement strand
ATAAAATGGGCAATGCCAAAGATGCTGTGAAGATTAAAAATATGAAAGGCGAGGTGAAAAAAATTTTAGAGATCGCTAATTTTGATAAATTATTTGTCTTGGAATAGCATGTGTTGGTTGGGCTGCCGTCTCTTTGGTAACCCAACATTTATCAAGTCTGTGTTGGGTTAACGATGGGCTGTTAGCCTAATCTACAGGTTTTGCCAGGTATCTCGTAACGTGACTGTTCTGTTAAAAATCAATGTTTCAGGCTTGCTATTTATGGAATCAATACAAAAATAACCTGTGCGTTCAAATTGAAACCGATCACCTGATTGTGACGCAGCCAAACTAGCTTCAACTTTACAACCTGTTAAAGTTTCAAGAGAGTCAGGGTTAAGTGCATCAAGAAAATTTTCTTCTGATTCAGGGTTAGCGAGTTTAAATAAACGATCGTACAATCGTATTTCTGCATCTATTGCATGTTGTTCAGAGACCCAATGAATGACACCTTTAACTTTTCTGCCTTCGGGTTTTTTACCTAAAGTATCTGAGTCATAACTACATCGTAACTCAATAATATTACCGGACTCATCTTTAATAATTTTGGTACATTTAATCACGTAAGAACTACGTAGACGGACTTCTCCTCCTTCAATTAATCGTTTATATTTTAGGGGAGGCGTTTCAGCAAAGTCACCTTGTTCAATTAAAATTGTCTTTGAAAAAGGAATTTTTCGTGTCCCTAATTCAGGTTTTTGTGGATGGTTGCTCACTTCTAGTATTTCAACCTGTTCATCAGGGTAATTGTCAATCACTAGGCGAAGTGGTTTTAATACGGCCATTGCTCGTGGAGCATTCTCATTTAAATCTTCTCTGATACAATTTTCCAGTACAGCCATTTCAATCCAGGAATCCTTTTTAGTGATTCCTATACGTTCGCAAAAATCACGGATTGATTCTGGTGTATAACCCGCGCGACGCATTCCTGCAATGGTGGGCATACGGGGATCATCCCAGCCAGTGACAAAATTTCCATCAACTAATTGGGCTAGTTTACGCTTACTAACAATGGTATATTCAAGTTGTAATCTGGCAAACTCAATCTGTTGCGGATGAATGGGGGTTTGTAATTTATCTAAAAACCAATCGTATAACGGGCGGTGATCTTCAAATTCTAACGTACATAATGAATGAGTAATTCCTTCCAAGGCATCAGAAAGACAATGAGTAAAATCATACATGGGATACAAACACCAAGCATCACCTGTGCGAAAATGATGTGCTCGTTTAATTCTGTATATTGCCGGGTCTCGCATGTTGATATTTGGGGATGCCATATCTATTTTTGCGCGTAATATATATTCTCCATCGGCATAGTCGCCATTCTTCATGCCAGAAAATAAGGCTAGGTTATCTTCAATAGAACGATTTCTGTCTGGACTTTTTTTACCAGGTTCTGTTAATGATCCTCTGTATTGTCTAATTTGCTCTGCATCTAGGCTATCTACATAAGCATCGCCACTTGATATTAATTGAACCGCATAATTGTAGAGTTGTTCAAAATAATCTGAAGAGTGGTATTTTTCAGCCCAAGTAAAACCAAGCCATTGAACGTCGCGTTCAATAGACTCCATAAATTCAACACTTTCTTTTTCTGGATTAGTATCATCAAAACGTAAATTACATTGGCCCTTAAATTCTGCTGCCATGGTGAAGTTTAGGCAGATTGATTTTGCATGACCAACGTGAAGATAACCATTGGGTTCAGGTGGAAAGCGAGTAATAACTTTTCCATCATTTTTGTTATTACGCAAATCATTAGTAATAAGGTGGCGAATAAAATTTGATGATGGTTTTTTTGTGGTTGAGCTCATTGATTTAGTTGGTATTGCGAAATTTGTAGGTTGGGTCAGCGGTAGTGTAACCCGACAATTAAAAACTCTGTATTCTACTGTAATTAAAGGGTTAGGAAAAGCCAAAACCAGTAGATTTAGGTTGTGTGGAGTTCTGTTTCTAGGACTATTGAATAATTTACAAGGGTGGCTGTTTTAAACCTGTCTTAATAATTTCTACAGGATCGCCCACAGAAAGTTCCCCGGAATTGTTATGCAAGGCATTTTGTCCAAAAAAAACTTTATTATTCCAGCGACGTAGACGACTAAGTGTCGTCAAAGGTTCTTTATTAGTTTGTGCTGTTTCAGTATCTATTGTTGGTACGGAACATCTTGAGCAGGCTTTAGGTAATCTAAAATTAATGCTATTAATTTGTATTTCTCGCCAACTATCTTCAGCATAACTTTCGCAATTAGAAATAACCAGATTGGGGCGAAAACGCTGCATAGGTAAGGGTATTTCCATTTCTTGATTAAGTGTTATTAATGATGCATCCGATACGATTAAAAAAGGAAATCCATCAGGAAAATTAACTTTGTCTGTGTCTATTGCATAGTCAGGGTCAACAGGGCGGATAATGTTATCAGGTTGATAGACCAGGTTACAGTCAATCTCTAAAAAATCACTTAACCATTGACCTGCTTCTGAGCTAGTTGTTTTTGCCAGGCATTGATCTTTCCAGATGGTGGTGTTTATATCATTACCATTTTCAGGGTTTAACGGTAATGAGATACTGCCAGAAGTTGCTGTACTGAGAATTAAAGTGTCATTTTTTATTTCAGTTTTAATCAAGGCCATTTTAGGTAGGCGACGTTGACTGAGAAATTGGTTGTGGTTATCTATCAACATCCATTTTCGGTCATGTAACAACCCTTTATCATTAACAGTCCATTTTGATACTTTTATTCCAGCTAGTGATTTAACAGGGTAAATAAAAATATCACTTAGAATTATTTGTGTCATTGTTTTTTCCTAAGATAATAAATTATCTAAAGCCATCATAATAATAAATCCTACGATTAATGAAAAAGTGGCGTATCGGGAACGACCTTTGGCATGTGTTTCTGGAATGATTTCTTCGGTAATAACAAACAGCATGGCACCAGCAGCAAACCCCATTGCAATCGGTAAAAAGGAGGAAAAGAGAGTGACCATGGTAACGCCCAGTAAGGCACCAATAGGTTCAACTAAACCAGTTAGTGTAGCAATTCCAACTGCTTTCCACTTATTATAACCTAGCCCTACAAGAGGTAATGCAACAGCTAGGCCTTCTGGAATATTTTGTAGAGCTATAGCAATAGCTAGAACGATTCCATTTTTTATATCGCCTGAGCCGAAGCTTACGCCGACTGTCATGCCTTCAGGGAAATTATGAATGGTGATAGCTACAATAAATAGCCATATTTTTTGTAAAGACTCTTTATTGACATTAGGTACAGAATCAAAATGTAAGTGTGGTAAGTTTTTATCAGCAAAGTGAAGAAAAAAAGCACCGATCAACATGCCCGCTGAAACAACCCAAAGTCCTTTGTCTGGCCATAATTCGTTACCGAAATCGATACCCGGGACTAATAATGAAAAGGCTGTTGCCGCTAACATAACACCCGCAGCAGCTCCTAATAAGGTGTTAAAAAGTCGCTCTGGGATGTCCTTTAAAATAATAACAAGTGATGCGCCTAGGCCTGTGGCTAAACCTGCAAGGAGACTGGCGATAAAGCCTAGAGCAACTATTTTATTGAAAACCAGATATAAAAGGCCAAAGAATAATAGTTGAGACAGGGTAAATAAGCCAAGAACTGTCATCCAGCGTTGGGTCGGTGGCATAGTACTAATTTTTTTGTAATTAGGGTGGGCTTGAATACGCGAATATTGAGTCTCAATCACTGATTTTATACTTGTCATTTTTAGCTTTTAATTGTGTTATTTATTTCTACTTGCTTTAGTAAAGAATAGGAAAAAATCCTTTTTTAGCCTTATGGCTGTTTTCACGTTGTAGATTTAATTATTATAAGCTAATTATAATTAGCGTGAGAGAGTGATGAAAAAACTTGTACAGGGAATATTTCCTTTATTGTCTATGATTGGAATTAATACAGCAACATTAGCTGATGATTCATCTGTTGTAACAGAAAAGGAAGAAACCCCCATTGTATTAGAAAAAATGGATGTGTTTGCTATAACCCCATTAGCAGGAAGTGGGCTAGCAATAGATAAAATACCTGCCAATGTACAAAGTGTTTCTTCAGAACAATTAGCTGATAGCCATACGACGACATTGGCTGATTATATGAATCGTTATATGGGTAGTGTTCATATTAATGAAGCGCAAAATAATCCTTTGCAACCCGATATTTATTATCGTGGCTTTGTAGCATCACCCTTATTAGGACTACCTCAGGGGTTGTCGACTTATGTTAATGGTGTGCGGTTCAACGAGCCTTTTGGTGATACAGTGAATTGGGATTTAATTCCTCAAGGTGCTATAGAGAGTATGAGCTTAATACCCGGGTCAAACCCATTATTTGGTCTAAATACGTTAGGTGGGGCTATCTCCATACAAACTAAAACAGGTTTTTCTGCACCTGGTCATCAACTAGAGGTTTATGGCGGTTCATATGAGCGTCATTCAGAAGAGCTAACCAGTGGTTGGAATAATGGAACCTGGGGTTACTTTATTGATTTACATCATTTTGAAGAAGAAGGCTGGCGTGATTTTTCACCCACTGAGGCTAATCAGGTCTTTGGTACTTTGAGCTGGAAAGGTGAACGTGCAAATCTTGATTTAACTCTAGGCGCTAATGATAATAATATGAGAGGGAATGGCGCTGTTCCAATTCAATTACATCAACAACAGCGTAAAGCTATTTTTACTTATCCTGACCAGACGGTTACGCGGATGTTTTTCTCTGAACTTTCGGGTGCATTTGATGTCACAGATACTATTCAGCTAAGTGGAAATACCTATTTTCGCCAAAATAGAGTTAAATCTTTTAATGGTGACGACAGTGATTTTGAAGGCTGTGAATCTGATAATGGTTTTTTGTGTGATGAAGAAGGAGAAATTGCGCAAGATGTTTTTGGCAACAATATTGTTGAAAGTGACAGCGTAGAAGGGGCGACTAATAATACCAGTCAGACACATATGCGTAGTGCAGGAGGGGCAGCTCAATCAATGTTCAACAATGATATTTTTGGTTTTGAAAATAACTTTATTTTCGGAGCGGCATATGACTATTCAGATGTTCATTTCGAATCTAATACTGAATTGGGAGAATTAACGGAAAACCGGGGCACCATTGGAAGTGGTATCTTTCTTGAAGAATCCAAAGTACGGTTAAATACGATAACAGAGACGTATGGCTTTTATTTTAATGATAGTTTTTCGGTAACCGATGCGCTGACAATTAATTTTGCTGGACGATATAATCACACCAGCATTTCTTTAGAAAATCAATATGTAAATGGGGGTGAAGATAAGTTGAGTGGTCATCATAATTTTGATCGTTTTAACCCTTCAGCTGGTTTCACTTATAAAATTGTAGATAACCTAGGCTTGTACGGGAGTTATAGTGAATCATCCAGAGTACCAACGCCAATGGAATTAAGCTGTGCGGATGAGGGTGACCCTTGTAAACTGCCAAATGCTTTTTTAGCTGATCCACCTTTGGATCAGGTGGTGGCAAAAACTTGGGAAGCTGGCTTTAGAGGAAACTTTAATGAGTTGATAGGGAAGGGGAATTTCAATTGGAATGCAGGTTTCTTTCATACTACCAATCATGACGATATTATCTTCAACCGAGGTGGAGATAGTATTAGTGAGGGCTATTTTAGTAATATAGGACAAACGCGTCGTTATGGTGTTGAAACAGGGTTTAATGCAGATATTCCTCATATCTTTAGTGATATTGATGAATGGCATTTTTCAGCTAATTATACCTATTTAAATGCTCGTTTTTTAGATAGCTTTACTATACAGAATCCACTGGATGATGAAGAGGCAGCATTGGTTGAAAGGGGAGATCGTATTCCTGGATTGGCTGAGAATATGTTTAAAGCATCAATAGGTGTTGATTTTTGGCAACGTTGGTCTTTATCCATTGATGCGCAGTATAGTGGCGATCAATTTTTTAGGGGAGATGAAGCTAATTTAACCGATAGACTGGGTGGATATTGGATATTTAACGCCAGAACAGAGCTGAAAATAAATGAGCATCTAGCCTTTTTCGGTAGAATAGATAATATTGTTGACCGAGACTATAAAACATTTGGTGTTTATGGGGAAGCAGATGAGGTGTTGGGTGAAGAATTTGATAATGGACGCTTCGTATCACCTGGAATGCCAAGAGCAGGGTGGATTGGAATAAAGCTCTCTTTATAGACCAAACGGACATAAAAAAGCCCGCTGTTTGCGGGCTTCGCTATCGTTTTTTATTCTTATTATTTGTATGCGCTGATGCCTTACTTAGACTAAGGCAAAAAATCTAAAAGCAGTTACTAAGTTTTATTATTATAATTATTTAGCCATAAATATTGGCCGCTTTTATCCTCCTCATTAAAGACGACATACTGTCGAGCACTTCCTTTAGCTGCAACGGAGTTTATATAAATTTGATAGGGTTGTCTATAAAAAAAGTAAGATTAAATTAATAAATAGTTTTTTTTTAAAAAAATCTTTTTAATACATTGGGTTATGCTGGATTAGTAAATTATAATGTTATTATCAAGGGGTGAGTTATGACAGTTGTTTTTTAATGCTTTTAAAGGCATGAGAATTCTGCTAATTCAAACAAAATCATTATAGTAGGTTAATAAAAACTGGGCTATCAACTTCTCAATAAGTGAATCGGAATTTAGAAGGTTCTAATTTACTTTTCAAGCATATTTTTTAAAGTAAGTCGCCATTTCCTCTATTTCAAAGAATTATAAAAATTTTGGGTATTGAAAATCTCAAAATACAATTTTTATCAGAAGATAATTATCTTTAAAAAAGTAAGCTATTTATTTCTAGTATAATGGGAATATAAGTAACAGTTATTTTTTATAATAAACCTATACGGATATATTAATATGCAGAATGGGTTTCTCTTGTTAATTTTATACTAGATATTTCAAAGATATGAAAGAGTTTGATGTGGTAATTGTTGGTGCCGGAATGGTGGGTGCAACAGTAGCTTGTGGTCTTGGGGAAAGCTCTTTACGTGTTGCTGTTATTGAGCAGTCTTTACCTGAAAATTTTTCATCAGAGCAACCGCATGATCTTCGGGTTTCTGCATTAAGTATTGCATCAAAAAATATTCTTCAGGCTGTGGGGGCTTGGCAAGGTATATTAAAGAGAAGATTTTGTCCTTTTCGTCGTATGCGTGTATGGGAAACTGCGGGTGATACTGAATTTAACAGTGATGATATTAGCTTACCTGAATTAGGTTTTATTGTTGAAAATAGGGTGACTCAGCTGGCTTTACTGGATAGCCTAGCTGATTTTAATAATATAGAGTTGATTGCTCCGGTAAAGATTGAATCTATAAAGTACTCAACCTCTGGGAGAACAACGTTAAAATTAGATGATGGGAGTGCACTACAAGCTAAAGTAGTTGTTGCAGCAGATGGAGGAAATTCCCGTGTAAGACAAACAGTGGGTTTGGGTGTTACTAGCTGGGATTATAAACAA
The DNA here is from genome assembly GCA_964654345.1 of uncultured Methylomarinum sp. Lineage (GTDB taxonomy): Bacteria > Pseudomonadota > Gammaproteobacteria > Methylococcales > Methylomonadaceae > QPIN01. The sequence goes on along the minus strand of CAZZIX010000052.1, from coordinate 5,326 downwards.
CATGCTCTGGTTATTTATGTAGAAACTGATTATGAACAGCAAGATATAACCTGGCAACGATTTGTAGCCAGTGGGCCGCAAGCATTTTTGCCGTTAACAGGAAGTTTTGGTTCCATTGTCTGGTATAACTCATCAGATGAAGTTAGACGACTAAAATTATTATCTAGTGAAGAATTGATTAGTGAACTAACGGTTGCATTCCCTTCCTGTTTAGGAAAAATTAAACAAGTGCTAGGTAAAGCAAGTTTTCCATTGAAACGTCAACATGCTCAGCAATATATTAAAGCAGGAGTCGCCTTAGTGGGAGATGCTGCCCACATGATTAATCCATTAGCAGGACAGGGTGTTAATATAGGTTTGTTAGATGCAGCAGCATTAGTTGAGGTGTTAATTGAGGCAAAAACAAAAGGAGAGGATATTGGCAGTGTCTCTATTTTACGGCGTTATGAAAAAATGCGAAGAAATGATAATTTAAGGATGATGACACTAATGGATGCTTTTTACAGAGTTTTTAGTAATGATATATTGCCTATAAAATTTTTAAGGAACATGGGGTTGGGGTTGGTTGAGCGTGTTGCTCCAGCAAAAAATAAAGTGATGCGCATGGCTATTGGTCTTGAGGGAAATTTACCCAAAATGGCTTTAGGAAAATCGTTAAAATAACGTCATTAATAATTTAGGTTGGTTGTACAGAAAGATTAGTTAATTTTCTTGTTCTTCAATGATTGATATTAACTTCTCTTTAATATTATTAAGAAGGGTCTCATCGTTGATGGGATGGAATTGAAAATCGGTAATGTAAAACATATCTTCCACTCGGCTCCCAATCGTAGTGATTTTTGCTTCATGTAATTGAATGTTTAACTCTATAAAAACCTGGCCTATTGAGGCAAGTAAGCCAGGGTGATCCGTTGTTATAAGTTCAATGATTGTGTATTTGTTGAGAGGATCTTTATGAAAAGTAACTTTGCTGGTAATAGGAAAATGTTTAGCCTGTCTTGATTGGCGATGAATGTTTAAGTGATTTTTAACCTTAAGGTTACATAGATTACCTTGTAGAGTTTTACAAATATGTATTTCTCTGTCCAATTCTTTGATTGCTCCCCCTGATTGATCAAGAACTTGAAAGCTATTCAGGACATATTGTTCTTTTGTTGAAAGGCTAAAACTAGCAATTCGCGCATCAAGGATAGTCAGGCCAAGTTGATCTAACGTAGCTGCACTCAAAGAAAATATATCATTTTTATGAATAGCATAGACGAAAATTTCTACACTACCTCGTTGATTTTTTGGTCGTAAAATAACAAGGGGGAGATCACTTGTTTTTGTCGATGCAATAGCAATGGAGTGCCAGGTAATTTCTTCCGGTGAATAACGTAAGAAATAATCATCTTCATTACAAATTTGATCCCAGGTTTTTTGAATAGTGGCTTCACTGATACCAAGACCAATAAGTTCTTCTTTTGCTTCTAGTTTGTTTTCTTGAAGACGCTCAGATTTTTCGATAGGGTTTTGTAATCCTCGACGTAATGCATTATGGGTAAATGTGTATAATTCCAACAATAAAGAATCTTTCCATGAATTCCATAAACTAGGATTGGTAGCCCTAATATCAGCAACTGTAAATAGATAGAGGTGATTTAGATTATCTATATTACCTACTTGTAGAGCAAAGTTATGAATGATATCTGGGTCGCTTATGTCTTTTCTTTGGGCAGTCATTGACATGACTAAATGGTTACGAACCAACCAGGTAATCATTTTTGAATCAGATTTAGACATTTTATGTTGAGCGCAAAATTGCTGAGCAATTTTTTCTCCTAAAACTGAGTGGTCACCTCCCATACCCTTTGCAATATCATGGAATAATGCGGCGGTATATAAAAGTTGAGGTTTGCTAATACGTAAAAAAACACTATTACAAAAGGGGAGCTCACTTTCGTGTTTATCAAGAGAGAATCGTCTAAGGTTTCTAAGGACAAATAAGGTATGAGCGTCTACCGTATAGATATGAAATAAATCGTATTGCATACGAGCAACAATATTAGCAAACGCTGGTATGTAGACAGCTAGAATTCCATAGCGGTTCATTCTACGGAACTGGTGGGTTATTCCGCAGGGAGACTTTAAAATAGAAAGAAAAAGTTTGTGTGCTTTAGGATTGTTTCGAAAATCATCATCAATAAGGTGAAGATTTTTGCGTACTAATCTGATAGTGCTCGCCCTTACGCCTTTTAGTGAAGAATTATGCTGTAATAAAGGGAAAATTTCGAGTAAAGCTAATGGGTGTTTTTTAAAGGTATCGGCATCTTTTACGACTAAATAACCATTAATTGAGGTAAAGAGGTCATTTGACGGATTAAGTTGTTTTGTTTGAGGGGTATCAATCAGCTTTTCACTAAAAGATTGTAAAAGCATTTCATTCATGCGTTCAAGCTCCATTACTGTTTTAAAGTAATGTTGCATAAATTGTTCTACGTCTGGATTTTTATTTTTATCAGTAAAGCCAAACTGAGTAGCCAGCTCTCTTTGGTAATCAAAAACAAGCCGGTCTTCACAACGATTAGTAAGAAGATGTAAAGCAAATCGAATGCGCCATAAAATATTTCGGCAAGCGATTAGTTCATTGTATTCAGACTCTGAAAAAAAGCCATGTTCGATAAGTACTTTTAGTGTTGTGGCGGTATAGTAGTATTTGAAAACCCAGGCAATATTTTGTAAATCTCTTAGTCCTCCAGGGCCTTCTTTAACATTTGGCTCAAGGTTATAAGCTGTATCATGGAACTTTGCATAACGAAGATGTTGCTCTTCCATTTTTGCTGAAAAATACTGGTCTGATGGCCACAGTTTTTCTTTTGATAGGTCGTTTTTTAAATTGTTGAACAAGGCTTGATTGCCACTAATTAACCTCATTTCTAATAAATTAGTCATGATGGTTTGGTCTTCCGTTGCTTTCTGAATGCATTCGGAAATAGTTCGAACAGATAAACCTGGTTTAAGACCAATATCCCATAATAAATTTGAAAAAAGAGATAAGTTATCTTGGAATGCGTTAGTATCAGGTTGATTTAGAAGAATAAGGATATCAATGTCAGATTTTGGGAATAGTTCATTCCGTCCATAGCCTCCAGTAGCAATTAAACAGTGTTGTGATGCATATTGTTTAAGGAAATGATTCCAGCAGCAAGTTAAAATATCATCAATAAAAATGGCATTTTCTATCAATAATTGGTCAACATTTTCTTTTGGGTTGAATTTTTGACGTTGTTGTTCAAAGTTTTGTTGAATAGTTTGTTTAAGTAACTCATGACTGTTTTCTTTGGAAAAAACTTTTGTGATGTCTCTATCTAAATCAATCTTCATTTTTCTTCCTGACGTAAGGTCAATACTTCATGACCCTCTGGTGTGACTAAAATTGTATGTTCCCATTGGGCAGAAAGACTTCGATCCTTTGTCACTGCAGTCCAGCCATCTTTTAGAACCTTCATATGCCTTTTACCTATATTTAGCATCGGTTCAATAGTAAAAATCATGCCTGCTTCAATCACTTCACCTTCTCCTTTTTTTCCAAAGTGCATAACATGAGGGTCTTCATGGAATTTTTTACCAATACCATGGCCACAAAACTCTCTGACTATAGAATAACGATTGGATTCCGCATATTTTTGAATTGAATGGCCTATATCTCCAAATGTAGCACCTGGTTTAACCTGGTCTATACCAAGAAATAGACATTCCTGCGTAATATTTATTAGGCGGGTAGCATGTTGGCTTGTTTCACCCACGCAAAACATTTTGCTAGTATCCCCATGATACTCGTCCTTAATTACGGTAATATCAATATTAACAATGTCTCCCTTTTTTAATTTCTTCTCACTTGGAATGCCATGGCAAATGGTTTGGTTAACAGAGGTGCAAATAGATTTAGGAAAACCTCGGTAATTAAGAGGGGCGGCAATTGCTTGTTGGTCATTCACTATATAGTCATGGCAAATTTGATCAAGCTCATTTGTTGTAACGCCAGGTAAAACAAAGGGTTTGATCATTTCTAAAACGTCGGCTGCAAGTTTTCCTGCAATCCTCATTTTATTTATTTCTGATTCGTTTTTAATGGTGATGCTCATAGATTAAAATAGAGTGACTCGTATTTAAGGATAATTATGACAAGTAATGAAAATTACAAGAATAGTATCAATCTGGATATAGATTTTATAACTTATAGATAAATTTGTCTTTTTTTCTTCAATTCAGCTTATAGAAAACCCTAAAAAAGTGAGTAAGCCAGAATAATATATTACAATAAAAATATTGGTTTAAAACTATATATATGGTATAAAGATAGGTTCATTTTTGTATTAATACTCACACTTATCGACACGACTGGTAGGGTGCTGGTTAAATTTTTAATCAGTTGCTAGGACGGGATAGGTGGAGGCGTAACCCATGGTCATAATAATTGACCAAACTACTTAGGAGAAAATAATGGCAGCAGTGTCAATGCGTCAAATGTTAGAAGCGGGTGTTCATTTTGGGCATCAAACATGTTACTGGAATCCAAAGATGGCTTCTTATCTTTTTGGTGCAAGAAACAAAATATACATCATAGACTTGGAACAAACGCTTCCTTTGTTTAATGATGCTTTAAATTATTTAGGACAAATGACTGCAAACAAAGGAAATATTCTGTTTGTAGGAACAAAGAAAGCTGCACGTAAAACAGTTGCAGAAGAGGCAATACGCTGTGGGATGCCTTATGTTAACCATCGCTGGTTAGGTGGTATGTTGACAAATTTTAAAACAATTAAAAAGTCAATAAGACGATTAAAAGAACTAGAAGCAATGAAAGCAGATGGTTCGATGCACCAAAAGTTTAATAAAAAAGAAGCGCTAGGAATGGAGCGCGAAATGATAAAACTTGATCGCAGTCTGGGTGGAATTAAAGATATGCGTGGTACTCCTGATGTACTTTTTGTTTTAGATGTAGGTTATGAGAAAAATGCAGTTAGGGAAGCTCAAAAATTAGGTATTCCAGTGGTAGGAATTGTTGATTCTAATAATTCACCTGAGGGTATTGATTACGTTGTTCCAGGAAACGATGATTCAATTCGTGCAATTAAATTATATTGCCAGAGTGCTTCTGCTGCAGTGCTAGAATCTAAATCAGCTGGATTAGCCGCATCAGCGAAATCAGATGATTTCGTTGAAGAGATTTCATCTGAAGAAGCTCCGTCAAAAGAAACTCCTTCTGCAGAGGCTCCGGCAAAAGAAGCCCCGTCAAAAGAAACTCCATCTGCAGAGGCTTCTTCTGAAGAGAGTTAGTATTTTG
>CAZZIX010000051.1:0-13055 GCA_964654345.1 uncultured Methylomarinum sp. | reverse complement strand
TTATCATCCAATAAACTTTTTGCTGAGAAAGACCCTTTCCCATGCAAATCATCTAACAAATTATCAAATTCTTCTTCTGTTATATCACCTGGATTAATTTCTGACTTTGTGATTTCTTTTTCTGCCGGACTTAAGGTGGCGGTTTCATTCTCTTCTAGCGCACCTGAAACATCATCAAACATTGAACCAAACTGTTGCTCAACTATATCAGTAGCTGCTGAATGTTCTCCCACACCTTCTTCTAATGGTACTTCTTCTATTATTGTTGATGCTTCAATAGGCTCAGGCTCAACTTCATCTATTTTTTCTGCTCCTGCACGAGTAAAAGCTTGCAATCTTGTCAACAGACTTTCATCCGCCCCGTCTGGATCAACACCCGTCTTAACCTGATCAAACATGACGTTAACAACATCAACAACTTCAAGAATCACATCCATTAATTCAGCAGAAACTTGACGTTCGCCCTGTCTCAATATATCAAAAACATCCTCAGCCTTATGACAAACAGCAACTAAAGGATCTAAAGCTAAAAAACCAGCCCCTCCTTTAATCGTATGAAAACCTCGAAAAATAGCATTTAGTAAGTCAAAATTATCTGGTGATTGCTCAAGCTCCACCAGTTGCTCTCCTAATAGTTCAAGAATTTCACCTGCTTCTACTAGAAAATCTTGTAATATTTCATCATCCAGATCAATTGCCATGTTTCTTCCTCAAAACCCTAAACTTGATAAAAGATCGTCTACATCATCTTGGTTCTCAACCACATCCCCAGCTTTATCATCTATGCCCGGCACAACAGGCCCTGGCAATGCTACTTCTCCACTGGTCTTTTTAGATCCATTACTTTTAGCACCTGAAATTCGAACTAATTCGACCATGCTAGATTCTACATCCTGAACCAAACTAATAACTTTCTTTATTATTTGTCCTGTTATATCTTGAAAACCCTGAGCCATCAAAATATCATTAAGCCCTCCTTGAACTTGCTGTATTGCCACTTTTGACTCTTTAAAGTACTGTGTTATTTCAGTTGCCATTTCTTTAAATTCTTCAAAAGGCATTTCTTTAACTAAAAAACGTTCCCATTTTTCAGATAATTGTTCTGAATATTCATTCAATTCTTCTGAGACTGGTAGTAATTTTTCTACCACATTTAATGTCTCATTTGCCGCTTGCTCAGTCATGGTAATAACATATTGCAACCGCTCTTTTGCATCGGGAATATCTGTTTCTGTTATCGAAGCAAGATTAGCATCTACACTCATTCCTCCCATAGTGTCATGTAATTGACGTGTTATTCTGCCAACCTCATGAAACATTTCATTCTCTCTTTGACTTGCAATTTCATCTAACAAACTATTTACATCTGACTCTTTGCCTTGTTCTAATGCCGTGACCAATTTTTTTGCTAGCTCTAAGCGACTATCATTTGTCATTTGCTATCCCTCTAAGCATCAATACGTTCAAATATTTTTTCTATTTTTTCTTTTAACGTTCCTGCGGTGAACGGTTTAATAACATATCCATTAACACCCGCCTGAGCTGCCATAATAATCTGCTCTTTCTTAGCTTCTGCTGTTACCATTAACACCGGCATATCAACCAGCTTAGGGTTTGCTCTAACTGCTTTTAACAAATCAATCCCAGTCATACCCGGCATATTCCAATCTGTTACCAAGAAATCAATTCCACCTGCCTCTAAAATAGGGAGTGCTGTTTGCCCATCATCAGCTTCTACTGTGTTGGTAAACCCTAGATCTCTAAGTAAGTTTTTTACTATGCGCCTCATTGTTGAAAAATCATCAACAACAAGAATTTTCATATTTTTATCCAAGGGAAATCTCCAACCTATTTATACTTAATTAATTTCTTCTAACCAATCAGAAAGTCTTGATCTTAATCTCAACATTGCCTGACTACTAATTTGACTCACTCTAGATTCACTTACATTTAAAACTTCACCTATTTCACGTAAGTTTAGCTCTTCTTCGTAATAAAGCGAGACAACCAATTGTTCTCTTTCAGGCAACTGCTTAATTGCTTGAGCCAATGCTTGCTGAAATTTCTCTTTACCCAGCATTTCAAAAGGCTCTATCGAGCTTTTTTCTTTATGCTCAAAGGTCTGTTCACCAGACTCCGCTAATTCTTCAACACTAAATACTTTACATCCTAACGAGTCTTGAAGAATTTGGTTATACTCTTCAATTGATATGCCTAAATGCTCTGCAATATCACTATCTTTGGCATCCCGACCTAATTTATTTTCTACTTCCTTGATTGCTTCTGACACCATTCTGGATTTTTTATGGACAGAACGTGGTGTCCAGTCTGATCTTCTGACTTCATCAAGCATCGAACCCCTGATTCTAATTCCAGCGTAGGTATCAAAACTGGCACCTTGAGAAGCATCATACTTCTGAACTGCTTCTAAAAGCCCTAACATTCCGGCTTGAATTAAATCATCAACCAATACTGAGTCGGGCAATCGACCCATTAAGTGATAAGCAATACGCTTAACTAAAGGCATGTGCTGAACTACCAACTCATTGGTATTTCCTGCCTGCATAGTTGCATACATTGCCACTCCGCTCATTCAATATCTCCGTTAATACTGTACTCAACCATTCTTTCTATAAAAAACTCTAAATAACCACCTGCTTGCTTTTTAATCGGCCAATTATTTATCCGACGAGCAAGGTCTTTAATCGCAAGTGAAGATTTGCTTCCAGGAAATGCCTCTACAACCGGTTTTTGTTTTTGTACCGCTTTCCGTAAAGATTCATCAAAGGGAACAGCACCTACATAACCTAATGAAACATCCAAGTACCTATCAGTCACTTTTGTAAGCTTAGTAAACAATTGTTGACCTTGCTGAGAAGATTCAACCATATTTGCAACAATTTGAAATTTTTCTATATTAAAATCTCGGTTCAATAATTTAATATAAGCGTAGGCATCGGTTAAAGACGTGGGCTCATCACAGATAACAACAATAATTTCTTGACTGGCTCTTGCAAAATTAACCACACTTGAGGAAATCCCTGCGGCTGTATCAACAATTAAAATATCAAGATCTTGATCTATGTCACTAAACGCACTAATAATTCCGGCTTGTTCTGCGGTTGAAAGTTCAGACATATGCTGTAACCCGGAAGATGCTGGTATTACCTGCAACCCTTCTGGCCCAGTAAGCATAATATCTTTTATACTTTTTTCACCTTTTAAAACATGCGATAAATTAAATTCTGGTGATAATCCTAATAAAATATCTACATTTGCCAGGCTCATATCGGCATCAAGTAAAGCAACTCGCTTTCCTGATTGAGATAATGCCACACCAAGGTTGACGGCTAAATTTGTTTTTCCGACACCACCCTTACCACTGGTAATAGCAATAACTCGAACAGGTTTTATTTTTTTTTGTATCATTTTTCGTATCCCAGATGCTTGATCAGATGCTTTATGCATAACCTTCTGACACCCAATGGTCATAACTTAAATCATTAGTATAGTCATTTTCTTCATCAAGACCTGCCACACTCTGGTTTATCAAATCAATAGAATCAGGATAATAAATATCTTCAGGCACTTGCTGACCATTCGTCATAAAGGCAATAGGTAATTGATGTTCAATAATAGCTGATAAGGTTGAGCCTAGCGCAACCGTTTCATCCAGTTTAGTCAAAATACTGGCTTCTGGCTCAAACACTTTAAAAACTTTGATAATCTCATTGATTGCCTTTTGTTGAGTTGAAGCAGACATGACCAAATAAGTTTTTATGGGCACCTCATGCTGCTGCAACGTCTGAATTTGATCAGCCAAGCGCATATCACGCTGACTCATACCCGCTGTATCAATCAAAATTAGCTGTTTATCATTAAAACCATTAATGTGCCTGCGTAATTCATCCGCATTAGCAGCAACTTGCATAGGTACATCTAATAACTTTGCATAGGTATTTAACTGCTCATGCGCGCCAATTCTATGGTTATCAGTCGTGATCAATGCTACATTTCCAGAACCATGCTTTAAAATATATTTAGCTGCCAACTTTGCTATGGTTGTCGTTTTTCCTACCCCTGTTGGCCCAACCAAGGCAACGATCCCTCCATCTTCTAATAGATTGTCATTAAATATGGGTAAAACTTTGGACAACATATCTTTAGCTTTTTTAAATGCTAATGCAGAATCCTTATGGCTATCTAATCGATTGGCTATTTTAATTGACAATTTTTTTGAGATTTCCATCTCTGATAGTTTATGCAATAAATCAAGCCGTACTGGGTTACTTTTAACCCCTTGAGCCCATGATACTTCAGATAATTTAGTATTAAAAACGGCTTTTAACGATTTAATTTCATCTCGCATTTCCTGCATAAATGACTCAGATACTGCGGGTTCTGGCTTTTCTTGTTTCATAGCCTCAAAACTGAACTGTTTCGCCGCAGGCGCTGCTATTTTTTTAACAGCTGGTTTAGTTTTTGTCACAACAGCCTTATTTTTACTAACTAAATCTGCCTTTTCAGCATACCCAACATATTGGTCAATATTCCGGCGATTAGATCTTTTTGGAATAACACCATCTTCACCTATTTTTCTTGAACTAGTCACAACATGTAACTGATCTTTCTCTGTATCAAAATTAGCTAACTCAATTTTTTTCTTTATTTTAGGTGATATCTCTTTCGTTTGCGTTCTCAAATGCTTTTGGACTGTTTCTTCATCAAAATCTCTTGCTGCGACAATTTCAACACCCTCATCAACTGATTTATTTGACATAATGACAGCATCAGCACCTAACTCTTCTTTAACCATTCGCATGGCTTGACGAATATCTTTTGCTACAAATCGTTTTATTTTCATTTATCTACCCTTGTACTATGTATTTTGTCCTACTGTTGAAATCACTTTAATCTGATGATCTTCAGGAATTTCATTGTATGCCAAAACATGCAAACCAGAAATTGAATGTCGGACGAACCTAGCTAACCAAGGCCGGATAAAAGAAGAGACTAACAACACTGCCGCCTGACCTTCCATTTCCATTTTTTGAGCACTTTCTTCTAAAGAAATGTTCATTTGCTCTGCTAACCCTGGTTCTATACCGGCACCATTTTCGCCCGCCGTTTGCAAAGACTGTTGCAACAACCGTTCCAACTCTGGATCTAGAGTTATAACAGCAAGCTCTTTCTCTACACCATTGATTTCATAAACAATTGAACGACCTAATGCTGCACGGGTAGCAGAAGTTAAAACGTCAGGATCTTGACTCTTGGTTCCGTACTCCGCCAATGTTTCTGCAATAGTCCGAATATCTCGAATAGAGACCCCTTCTCGTAGCAAATTTTGTAAAACTTTAACCACAATACCTAATGCGAGTGTTTTAGGCACTAAATCTTCAACCAGCTTAGGGGCTGATTTAGATAAGTTATCTAATATATTCTGTGCCTCCTCATAGCCGAATAATTCGTGCGCATTACTTTGTAAAATATGACTTAGATGCGTTGCTGCAACTGTCCCTGGATCAACAACTGTATAGCCTAAGGTTTGAGCCTGATCTTTTTGATTACTTTCTATCCATACTGCATCCAACCCAAAAGCTGGATCTTGAGTTACTTCTCCTTGCAAGTCGCCAAAGACTTGCCCAGGATTAATTGCCATTTCTTTTTCTGGCATAATCTCGGCTTCTCCAACAGTCACTCCCATTAGAGAAATCCTATACCCTGTAGGTGATAAATCCAGATTATCTCGTATGTGAACGGAAGGTACTAAAAACCCAAGCTCTTGTGACAGTTTTTTTCGCACACCTTTAATTCGTGTCATTAATTGTCCACCTTGGTTTTTATCCACCAAAGGAATCAGTCGATAGCCGACTTCTAAACCAATCACATCAACGGGCATAACATCATCCCAGCCTAATTCTTTTATTTCTTGCGCAGCACTTTGCTGTTGAGGCGATTGTGCTACCTGCTGCAAAACTTCCTCTTGCTCTTTTTGATGTCTCTGATTAATTAAATAAGCACTACCCAACAATGCCAAGGAAAGTAAAATAAAAACCAGATTTGGCATACCAGGGACAACACCTAACATACCCATAATTGCTGCTGTGACTATCAGTGATTTAGGATCATTAAATAATTGATTCCCAACTTGCTGACCCACAGTTTCGTCACTACCACGAACTCTTGTGACAACAATCGCAGAGGCAGTTGATAAAAGTAATGATGGGATTTGTGCAACCAGTCCATCCCCAATGGTTAATAAAACATAAACTTCGCCAGCTTCAGAAAAGCTGAGTCCATGCTGCCCTACACCAATCGCCAAACCACCTATAACATTGATAAATAAAATAATTATCCCTGCTATTGCATCACCTCTGACAAACTTACTGGCACCATCCATTGATCCATAAAAATCTGCTTCTGCCGCTACTTCTATTCGCCTCTCTCTAGCCTGATCCTGATCTATCAAACCTGAATTTAAATCGGCATCAATTGCCATTTGCTTTCCGGGCATAGCATCCAATGTAAATCTGGCACCCACTTCGGCAACTCGTCCTGCACCTTTGGTAACAACAACAAAGTTGATAATCACTAAAATTGCGAAAACAACCAAACCAACGGCAAAGTTTCCACCAATCACAAAAGAGCCAAACGCTTCAATCACCTTACCGACTGAATCCCCACCTTCATGCCCCTCTAACAAAATAATTCGTGTAGATGCTACATTCAAAGCGAGCCTTAGCAAGGTTGCAATTAAAATAACGGAGGGGAAAACAGCAAACTCTAATGGTTTAAGACTGTAAATAACAACTAAAAGAATAATTAATGAAAATGCAATATTAAAGGTAAAAAATAAATCTAATAAAAAAGGCGGTAAAGGTAGCACGATCATTGATAATATCATGACGATAACTACCGGCGCCCCTAGCCCCATACTTGAAATAGATTTGATTGTTTCGACTACTTTAGCGAGATCCATAATATTTTTTCTTACTATAAATTAATGTTGTTTCTATAGGTTATAAGTACCAAGTAAAATTAATTCAACCTTTTACTTGGGTACTTATGTGACAGATATAAATACTCTTACTCTTGCCTAAAATCACCGGGAACCTTTATATTACGAGGTGGTAATGGTTTATCTCCATTATTTTCAGTTGCTGCTTTTAACTGAAAGACATAAGCCAATATCTGCGCGACAGCTAAAAAGAGTCCTTTTGGAATTTCTTCACCTATCTCTGCCGAATAAAACAATGCCCTTGCTAAAGGTGGTGCTGCGACCAAAGGAACATCCGCTCCCATTGCACTATTTCTTATATGAGCGGCGATCAGGTCTACACCCTTTGCAACCATAATGGGAGCCCCACTACCTAAAGGATCATACTTTAATGCGATCGCATAGTGAGTTGGGTTAGTAACGATCACATCTGCTTTAGGCACCTCATCCATCATCCTTTGCTGAGACATTTCCATTTGTTTTCTACGAATCTGCCCCTTTATTTCCGGGTTACCTTCTTGTTGTTTAGATTCATCTTTTACTTCCTGTTTAGACATTTTTAGTTGTTTATTGTTATTCCATAATTGATAAGGCACATCAATTGCCACAATAACAATCAAGGTTGAACTTAAAATCATAAAACCAAACAAGATAATATCGCCTGCATTAATCATTGCATTAGTTAATGACAAAGAACTTAATGCCATAAACTGATCTAAATACCCTTTGAATAAACTGCCAGCAACTGAAAAAACCAAGACAATTTTTACAATAGATTTTAGTAATTCAACCCACCCCTGGACTCCAAACATTCTTTTTAAACCAGAAACAGGATTCATTTTTGAAATTTTGGGACTCATTGATTCTATACTAAAATTCCATCCCCCCATCATAATAGGTGTTAATAATGCGACAACTCCCATCGTTAAAACTAAAGGCACAATTAACAACATTCCATCTAATAACACCTGTTTAAAATAAATAACCAGACTTGCATCATCAAAGAACACATCACGACTTAATTTAAATTGTTTTCGAATTATTTGAATTAAACCTTTACTGATTGATTCTCCTGTAAACATCAGCATGATGGAACCAGTCATTAGTGCAACGAAGGTATTAAGTTCTTTTGAACGAGGAATCTGTCCCTTTTTTCTAGCATCAGCAATTCGCTTGGCCGTGGGTTCTTCGGTTTTATCTCCTGAGTCATCAGCCATTTAAATATCCTATAGCTTTAATAACTGCTGTATTAACTGACAACCATCGGTTAATACATTTGAAAAAATTTCTATTGAATTAGACATTGAAATCCAGATCAAAACTAACCCCAGCATAATGGTAATGGGAATACCTACAGCAAAAATTTGTATTTGTGGTGCTGCCCGTGCAGCAACACCAAAACTAATATTGACGAATAATAATGCAGCCATAATAGGCATTGCGAGTAAAACACCGCCTGCAAAAATTTGGCTACTCCAACTGATAACAGACCATAAATTATTCAAATTAAGACCAATAATGCCAACTGGTAATGTATTAAAGCTTTCTACTAACATTTCAATTAATAATAAATGACCATTAACACTTAAAAACATTAAATTTGCAGAAACAATAAATATTTGTGACACAACAGGAACTTGAATGCCAGAGGCCGGATCAACCATAGATGCAAAGCCTAACCCCATACTATAAGCAATACTTTGTCCGCCTAATAACATCACGGAAAAAACCATTTGCAACACAAAACCGGTAGATAAGCCAATAGCCAGTTGTTGAAGTGTCACCATAAAACCTTGATAACTAAATATCTCAATATCAGGAGGGCTTGGTAATAATGGAACAACAACAAGCGTAATAAAGAGCGCCACAATAACTCGAATTTTCGCTGGAAGTGCTCGAATACTAAAGACGGGAATTGAAATAAACATTGAACCAATACGAATAAATGGCCAAATAAATGAAGCCAATGTCGATAGTATCTGTCCCTCAGTGATATTCACTGGTCTACCCAATAAGCGTCGGGATTTGATGCATCAAATTTTGAAAATAATCAATAATTGCTTGTAACATCCAGGGGCCTGCAAGTGTTAGAACTAAAATAACCATTGCTAATTTAGGAATGAATGATAATGTTTGTTCGTTAATTTGTGTTGCAGCCTGAAACATAGCAACAAGCAACCCTACAGCTAACGAAGACAATAAAATTGGAGCAATTAACTTTATTGCAACTAGGACTGTATCTTCAGCAATTGAGGAAATAACGTCTGGAGTCATAATAATGTCTATAAATTGTCACACATAAAAACTGGCGGCTAACATTTCCATCACTAATGTCCAGCCATCAGCCAATACAAATAGCATGATTTTGAACGGTAAAGAAATAATCATTGGAGATAACATCATCATACCCATTGCCATTAGTACACTAGCCACGACCAAGTCAATCACTAAAAATGGCAAAAAAATCAAAAAACCAATCTGAAATGCAGTTTTAAGTTCACTGGTCACAAAAGCAGGTAAGAGTAATGAGAAAGGTACATCATCAACTGATTCAAAATCTTCTGAACCTGATATTTTCATAAACAATTCTAAATCTGTTTCTCTAGTTTGCTTTAACATAAACTTTCTAAAAGGCTCAGATGCTTTTTCAATTGCCTTTGTAATCTCTATTTTTTCTTCCATATAGGGCTGAACTGCCTCTGTATTAACCTTATCAAAAACCGGCATCATTATAAAAATTGTCAAAAACAGAGATAACCCAAGTAATACTTGATTACTTGGTGCCTGACCTGTCCCTAAAGCTTGGCGTAACAAACCTAAAACGATCATAATTCGAGTAAACGATGTCATTGTTAATAACATTGAAGGCAAAACAGTCAGCATTGTCATTAATGCTAAAATTTGAATTGTTACCGTATATGTTTCGCCACCGTTGGGGTTTGTTGTGACAGTCAGCGCATCAATTCCGGGAGCCGCGACCGATACAATTGGCATTAATCCAACAAGCAAACTAACAACTATTTTATTCATTTAAAGTTCCAGTCATTATCTGTTTGAGTTTTTCAGAAAACTCACCTTCAGCAGGCCTTTCTTTTGTTTCTTGAACCACACGATCATTATCCTCAAGAACCAACAAGTTATTTATTCGTCCAGGCGAAACACCTAGCACTATTTGCTTTTCACCTACTTGAACCAACATGACTTTCTCGCGTCCTCCTAAAGATAAGCCTGCAATAACTCTCATTTTTTGTTTTGAATTTTCTGGCAATGCTCCCATTTTTCTCATCAACCAGATACAAGCAAAGAATAGAGCGATGACTATTATTAGCCCTAATGCCCAACTCATCACATGATCATAAGTGACTAATCTAGTAGGCTTTTTACCATCAATATCTATAGCAGCGTATGTAGCTGAAATTGAAAACAAAAAAATAGTGATACTAGCAATTAAAATTCTCAATTTATGACCCTAATTTTTTCACGCGTTCTGATGGACTAATCACATCGGTTAATCGAATTCCAAATTTATCGTTCACGACAACAACTTCTCCATGGGCAATCAACGTACCATTAACCAATACATCCATCGGTTCGCCAGCAAATCTATCTAATTCAATGACTGAGCCTTGGTTAAGCTGTAATAAGTTTCTAATATTAATACTTGTCCTTCCTATTTCCATGGAAACTGTGACAGGCACATCCAGAATGACATCTAATTTAATATCCTCTGATGTAGAAGCAACTGCTGCTGAGCCTGTTTCAGCTTGCGCTTCTAATTCATCAAATGTTGCTGCTTCTATATCTTCAGCATCACTTTGTTCTTGTAGAGCATCTCCCCAATCTGCTCCTGCATCCTCTTCACTCGTCTCAACCCCAGATTCTGCTTCGGCAGTGGCTTGCTCTTCCATTGCATCACCCCAGTCAGCACCTAAATCTTCTTCATTTTCACTCATTCTTTTTACCTTTTTATTACTTTTGAATAGAACTCAATTTCTTTCGTTTCTACCCTAAAGAATCCTGAGTTAATTTTTCTGTTACTTGAACAGCATAATTACCATCTGACAACCCAATTTTACCCTTAAAAATATTGACATCTTCTGCTTTAACAGTGACTATTTCAGGCATTTCAATAGGAATAACATCCCCTTTTTGGAAGTTAATCACATCTTTAATTGTCATTGTTTTTTCAATCAGCATACTATTTAAAGAAACTTCACTCCGAAGCACTTCTTTTCTCAAATTTTCCTGCCAAGTTCCATCAACTTCCCCTCTATCACTTGATACTGCATCCAACAATTCTCTAATAGGTTCTATCATTGAATAAGGCATTGCTATATCAATTTTCCCTCCCCCTCCTTCTAGCTCGACAAGAATGGTTGAAACAACAACAATTTCTGAAGGACTTACGATATTTGCAAATTGAGGATTTACCTCAGAATTCATATATTCCATTTCAACATCCATCACTGGCTTCCAAGCCTCTTTTAAATCCTTAAATAACATATCAATAATTAAACGAATAACTCGCATTTCCGTTGGTGTAAATTCACGCCCTTCCACTTTATTGTAAAACTGACCACCGCCACCAAAAAAATTATCTACTGCTGTAAAAACAAGTTTTGGCTCCATAACGATTAATGCCCTGCCTCTTAAAGGTGAAAATCGAACAATATTAAGATTTGTTGGGACATAAAGACTTTGGATATAATCAGAAAACTTTTGAACTTGTATTCCTTCAATAGAAATTTCTGCTGATCTTCTTAAAAAATTAAACAGAGAGATACGAAAATAACGTGTAAATCGTTCATTAATCATCTCCAATGTTGGCATCCTGCCTCTTACAATTCTTTCTTGACTTGCTAAGTCATACCCTTTTACAGTTCCTGATTCTTCTTCAGCTACTTCGGTTTCTACCTCACCATCGTCAACACCGTGTAAAAGTGCATCAATTTCATCCTGTGAAAGAAGATCTGCTGTAGACATAACTTTAAAACCTCAATAAAAAAATTTGGTTATCACTACAAAATTAACCAAGCAAATAATAATTAAATAGCCTTAGGCAACTTGCAATAAATAATCGGGGGGACTTATTGCATTACAAAAGAAGTAAAAAAAATATTTGTCACTTTGTTTTTCTTTGTCATTTTTTCCATAACCTCACCCACTACCTTTAACATTTCATCCCGTAGCGCTTCTTTTCCTTCAATAGTCATTAGGTTTTTTGATCCTTTTGCACTAATTGCCATTAGTAAATTATTTCGTATCATTGGTTCGTGCTTCTTAAGTGCTTCAATTGTCTCTTCACCCTTAACTAACAATGAAACTGATACCTGAATTAAGCTGGATCCAGAGCCCTTAGGGAAATTTACGATTAATGATTTTTTCATATCATAATAAATATCATCACTGGCTTCTTCATCTTCTTCCTCTATAACTTCCTCACTCACCTCGCTATCTAATTCTTCCGAGTTACCCATAAAAAAATAGTATCCAGCACCTGCGCCTGCTAATAATAAAATGACTAATCCTATAATAATCATTTTTTTTGAAGACTTTTTTTCATCTCCATTTTCTACTTCATTTTCTGCCATAATTCCTCCTATTCTGCTTCTAACTGTAGACTATTTTTAGTAAAATACTCACCATAATCATTTAATATATGAATTTTTTTATGTCTAAGTATGTGTATTAATTATAAAAACAACTCTCAATCAAGAAAACTACAGCTATTACTATTACAACAAGCAAGATAATCTTTATTAATACATTTGAAGACTATTTAAGTAACAAACGTGTAGAAATCATCAGAAAGACATATTTTTATCTTTTCTATCATTACAGCAATCAACAGGCCAAAATTATATTAACCAATAATTACAAATGGTTATAATATAATATAGGTAAACTCAGCCTATTTTTAAACAAAAAAAGGGAGTAAAATTAACTTTTACTCCCTTTTTTCTATACAAACTTCTAGGCAATCAATTTTTCTTAGATTCTAAATTAATTAACTCAAATACTAACTCCTCTTCTAAATCATACTTTGTTCCTTAGA
>CAZZIX010000050.1:0-13094 GCA_964654345.1 uncultured Methylomarinum sp. | reverse complement strand
CAGGCATTTGCAGAAGAATCACATGAAATGCTTGAAGAAATTGAAAACATTCTGCTTAAATTAGAAGATGAACCTGATGATTCAGGATTAATTAACGAATTATTCCGAGCGGTTCATACAATTAAAGGTGCATCAGGATTATTTGGTTTTGATAATGTGATGCATTTTACTCATACGGCAGAAAGTGTGATGATGCGAGTCCGTGATGGAGAAATCCCTGTCACGCCTGATTTACTAAATTTGCTACTTAGTTGTCGTGACCATATGTTGAGCTTGGTCGATATAGCCTTAGATGACAATGGGAAACTTGATACAGAAGTACAAGCAATTGATGACAAATTATCAGCACAACTGCATGTCTTTATGGGGGATGATATTCCACAGCCTGAACAAAATCAGGACATTGAAGATGCAGTAGAAGAAACCATTACAAGTAGTGAAAATGATGTAGCATCAAGTAACTGGCATCTTTCATTAAGGTTTAAAGAAGACGTGCTACGTGATGGAATGGATCCTTTATCTTTTATCCGTTATATGGAAACTATAGGTGATATTGAAGGCTTAACCGTTTTATCTGATAACTTGCCCACAGCAGCAGAAATAGATCCAGAAAGCTGTTATTTAGGTTTTGAAATAGAATTAAAAACTGAAGCTAAAAAAGAAGAAATCGAAGAAATTTTTGAGTTTGTACAAGAAGAATGTGTAATCCATATTTTACCGCCCCATAGTCATATAGAAAAATACATCAAACTAATTAATGAATTACCTGAAGAAAACTTAAAGATTGGTGAGCTGTTAAAGTTGAGTGGAGCATTAACAGAAAGAGAACTTAAGGAAGCTCTACAAGAACAAACTGAGGGCGAAGAAGCCGCTCTAATTGGTGATGTGGTTGTCGAACAAGGCGTGGTAGAAACGAAAGTAGTTAGCGCAGCAGTCGCCAAACAAAAACAAGTTAAAGCCAGTAAAGCCAGAGAAAGTCAGCTTATCCGAGTCAATTCAGAAAAGCTGGAAGAGCTGATTGATTTAATTGGAGAGCTTGTCATATCAAATGCCCATACTTCATTATTAGTACAAAAGCTAAATGACAGTAAACTGCAAGAGTCTGCTGCTGAAACATCAAAACAAATAGAAGAAATTAGAGATGCTGCATTAAGTCTACGGATGGTTCAAATTGGTGAAACCTTTAATAAATTCCGTCGAGTAGTGAGAGAGCTAAGTAAAGACTTGGGCAAAGATATTAACTTAGTGATTGAAGGCGGAGACACTGAACTTGATAAAACCGTCGTTGATAAAATTAATGATCCCCTGATGCACCTTATCAGAAACTCATTAGACCACGGCATAGAATCACCCGCAGACAGAGTTGCAAAAGGCAAACCTGAACAAGGCACGATTAAATTGACGGCTCAGCATGACTCGGGCAGCATTATCATAAAAATAACGGATGATGGAAATGGATTAAATAAAGAAAAAATCCTTTCTAAAGCCATAGAAAAAAACCTTATTCCAGAAGACCATAATTTAACCGACTCAGAAATCAATCACCTTATTTTTGCAGCAGGTTTCTCTACTGCTGATACCGTTAGCAATGTATCAGGCCGAGGCGTAGGAATGGATGTGGTTAAAACCAATATTGAATCTTTACGTGGGCAAGTTGAGGTTACCAGCACTCCAGGACAAGGCTCTATATTTACAATCCGCTTACCATTGACACTAGCGATTATCGATGGTTTTTTGGTAGGTGTAGGACAGCAATCTTATATCGTTCCATTAAATATGGTGGAAGAATGCATCAGCAGCCATGACATAAGCGAGTCACTCTATAAAGATAGCAACACCATTGAGTTACGAGGACAGGTTATCCCTATCATTAAACTCTCGGATATTTATCATTTTGCTTCAAATGACTCTTATTCTGATAACAAGAAAAGAGAAAACATTGTGGTAGCAAAATATGGCTCGCAATTAGTGGGGCTGGTGGTTGATGAATTGTTAGGGGAATACCAGACTGTGATTAAACCGCTGGGGAAAATATTCCAAAACCTTAAAGGGCTAAGTGGTGCGACTATTTTAGGTAGCGGCGAAGTTGGACTGATTATTGATGTGCCGGCGCTGGCAAACCTTGTGGCAGGACAGCAAAAAAGTACGTTTATACCAAAAAATACAGGTAAACAGTCGGATCAGGTTTTGCATTAAATAATGTACTTCTCGTTCCCACGCTACGTGTGGTAATGCATACGGTACTGTGGTTAAACTGAACTATATTTCCACTCAGAGTATGGAAGTATGACAGGGAATTTATCAGTAACTTAAAGATTGGTATGCATTCCCACACACAGCATGGGAACGAGAGAAAAACAAAACTACAATATAAATGAGGATGTTTTAATGAACGTCAACAACATGACATTAAATACAAAAATGCTAGGCGCAGGCCTATTATTGCTTGCTGTTACTATCGCCTTAGGCGGAGTAACAAAGTTTTACATGGGTAAAGTATCTGACGCATTATTTGGCATTACCGATAATAATGCAAAAGCCATTGAATATGCTACAGGCATAGAGAGAATGGCTTTAGCAACCATTATGGAAGAAAAAAATTATCTGCTGTTTGAAAAAGATGAAATTCATCAGCAGGCAGAAAATAATGTAAAAGAACTGTTTAGCTTTTTGGATAAAGTGGATGAAGTTGCCAGTGAATATAACAATATTCGCTTATTAGACCAGTCTCGCATAGCCAGAACAGAAACCTCAAAATATGCAGATAAATATCGAGAAGGTGTTGCAGCACTAAAGAACAATAAGAAGATGGTTGCCGAAATGGTAGAAAAAGGCAATATAGTGGGTGAAGCTGCCGATACATTTTTAGCCATACAAGTGGGTGCCTATACCAAAGCTATGAACCAAGGTGCAAATGCACTGAAATTAGATGGCTATGTCCAGCGTTATATCATTACCACCAATATCTATGAGTATGCACTAAAAATTATGCGTGCAGAAAAAGAAGAGGTTAATTATAAAAACCGTGTGGCCTGGAAAAAAATGCTGGTATTGTTGCCAGAGTTAATGGATTTATATGATGATCTAGAAAAGATAACCTCACATCCAGCTGAAACAAAACTAATCAGAGATGCTCGGCAGGCAACCAAAGACTATCAACTTTCTGCTAAACATTGGATAGAAAATGACGATAAGCTAAAAAAGATCCTTATTGAAATGAAGGTGCTAGGGGATACCGTTATTGCTCAGGCACAAGAAGCTGAAGATGCAGGTTATCAACAGCTTGGCGTGGCGCGCACTGAAGCTGAAAAACTGATAGCTGAAGCTAATACAATTATTTTATCGCTGTTTATAGTCTTCCTTATTATTTTAGGCATTATTTGGTTTGTTATGCGAGGCTTAAGAAGTCAGTTAGGCGCAGATCCAACAGAATTGCAACTGATTGCAGATAGAATTGCCGAAGGTAATTTACATATCGATAAAAATGAAAAGCCAGCTGAACAGGGGGTTTATTTTGCACTTTTCAGTATGCGTGCAAAATTAATAGAAATAGTGACAGGCATTCGTAACAATTCAGATACGATCTCTAATGCTGCCGAAGAAGTTGCATCAACTTCTCAGTCTTTAAGTCAATCAGCCAGTGAACAGTCAGCGGGTGTAGAAGAAACCAGCGCTTCCATTGAGCAAATGAGTGCAGGTATTAGTCAAAATAATGAAAATTCAAAACTGACAGAAACAATTGCAACAGAATCAGCCAATGATGCAATAGAAGGTGGCGAGGCGGTTAAACAAACTGTGTCAGCGATGTCCCAAATTGCTGACAAAATAGGCATTATTGAGGATATCGCCTATCAAACCAATATCTTAGCACTTAATGCTTCAATTGAAGCGGCACGCGCAGGTTCTCATGGCAGAGGCTTTTCTGTTGTGGCTGCAGAAGTCAGAAAGCTTGCAGAACGCAGTCAGTCAGCCGCTTCAGAAATTAGCCAGCTGACCTCAAGCAGTGAAGAGGTTGCAAAACGTGCAGGTACACTGCTTGAGCGAATAGTACCGAATATCCAGAAAACAGCCGATTTAGTGCAGGAGATTTCAGCTGCCTCTGATGAACAGGCAATAGGTGCCTCTCAGATTGCGGATTCAATGGGACAGCTTGATTCAGTCACTCAGCAAAATGCCGCAGCTTCAGAACAGTTGGCCGCCACCGCTGAAGAAGCCAAAGCTCAAGTGAAAAGTTTAAGCGAACGGTTGATTTTCTTTAAGCTGGACGATCAAGTACTTAAAAATGAAGCTGTAATTAATCAAAGCAAGCCTTCTGCACCTGCACCAGTAATTCAGAAAGCTGATAGCAGTACAGATTCAACGGCTCCTGATATGCAGCACTTTGAGAAATTTTGATAAGCATTTCTCGTTCCCACGCTATGCGTGGTAATGCATACGGTACTGTGGATCAAATTGGACTATATTTCCACTCAGAGTATGGGAGTATGACAGGGAGTTTATCAGTAACTTGAAGATTGATATGCATTCTCACGCATAGCGTGGGAACGAGAAATGTCGGAGTGGAGATTATGGGTAGAAGCCGTTACAAAATTATTGATCCAAAACTCCCTCATTTTGTAACGTGTACTGTTTTGCACTGGATCCCTGTTTTTACAAGGCCTGCAACAGTCGATATTATTTTAGATTCACTGCGGTTTATTCAGCAGCAAGGTCTTATTATTTACGCTTACGTTATTTTAGAAAATCATTTGCATCTTGTGGTGCAAAGCCAGCAGTTAGATAAAGATTTAGCTCGATTTAAAGCGCATACAGCAAAACAGTTAATTCAATACCTTAACCAGCAGGGTATAACACAAGTTCTTGAGCAACTGGCGTTTTATAAGAAAGCGCACAAAGAGGATAGAGCTTACCAGTTTTGGCAAGAAGGTTTACATGCTAAATGGATAAAAGACAATGAAATGTTGCGCCAGAAAGTTGAATACACACATCAAAATCCAGTAAAAAGAGGCTATGTTGATAAGGCTGAATATTGGAGATATTCCAGTGCCAGAAACTATTTATGGGAACAAGGGTTACTGGAAGTCGAACGTGTCTGGTGAGATAAAAGCCCGCACACCTCTCGTTCCCACGCTGTGCGTGGGAACGTATACGGTACTGTGGGTAAATCGAAATATATTTCCATGCGGAGTATGGGAGTACGACTAGGAACTTATCTTTAGCTTGAAGATTGGTATGCATTCCCACGCACAGCGTGGGAACGAGAAAATATAGTAATAAATAATAAGAGGAACATCACTATGAATTTTTATAACCGCAGTCTGGCAGTAAAATTGACGCTACCAGTTTTTATACTGCTGATGATTACTGTCGGTATTTCATCTTTTCTAATTCAGAAAATTATTTCTGATGATTCGACGATTATTGCTAAACAAAACGCTGTTGCAGCTGCTGAAAATACAGCCATGCAATTTAAAACGTTGAGGGCTTATTACGTGAAGAATGTGGTCAACAAGGTGACTAAATATTCAGATATAAAACCCACTATTCGACATGATCAGGATGGGCCTACCATTCCGTTACCAGCCACAATGATTCACGATCTGTCTAAGCAATTGACAAAAGATGGCCTGGATATGAAACTTTTCAGTGCTTTCCCTTTTCCAAATCGAAAAAATAGGCAATTAGACCAATTTCAACAAGATGCCTGGGATTTTTTTCAAAACAATCCTGATAAGACTTTTTCACGAACAGAAACGGTTAATGGCCTGCCTTATGTACGTGTTGCTATGTCAGATAAAATGATTGCGCAAGCCTGTGTTGACTGTCATAACAGCCACCCTGATACACCTAAAAATGATTGGAAGCTAAATGATGTACGCGGGGTATTAGAAATAGGATCTAGTTTTGCACAGCAATCTGAAATGGCTGGCATGATGGCCAATAAAATCAGTCTGCTTCTGGCAAGTGCTCTTAGTATTATTGCCATTCTATTTTTCTTTCTCTGTAGAAAAATGATTTCAGATAAATTTAAAACTCTATTTTCTGTCACCCAATCTATTTCTGAAGGTAAGTTAAATAATCATATAGATGCCTCTGGGGAGGATGAGTTAGGCCAATTGCTAGTTGCAATCGACAGTATGCAAACACGCCTATCCGATACCATGGGCAATATTGCTGAAAATGCTAACTCAATAAGCACCGCATCGGGAGAAATCAACTCAACAGCTCAATCTCTTAGTGAGTCTGCTAGCGAACAGGCTGCCAGTGTTGAAGAAACCAGTGCTTCAATAGAGCAAATGAGCGCCTCCATTGCGCAAAATAGTGAAAATGCTAATTTAACAGATAATATAGCAACCAGCTCATCGCAATCTGCAAAAGAAGGCGGAACAGCCGTAACTGAAACAGTTTCTGCAATGAAGCAAGTTGCAGATAAAATTGGCGTTATTGAAGATATTGCCTATCAAACCAATATATTGGCATTAAATGCTTCGATTGAAGCAGCTAGAGCTGGTTCTCATGGCAGAGGGTTTGCAGTCGTTGCGGCAGAAGTGCGTAAATTGGCTGAACGCAGCCAACAAGCTGCATCTGAAATTAGTGGCCTAACCAGCACAACTGTTACCAAGGCTGAAAGTACTGGTGAATTAATTGCAGAACTGGTTCCTGATATTAGTAAAACAGCGGATTTAGTACAAGAGATTTCAGCTGCTTCTGATGAGCAAGCTCAAGGGACTGAACAAATTACCCATGCAATGACACAGTTGGATCAGACAACACAACAAAACGCAGCAGCTTCAGAGGAACTGGCAGCAACTGCTGAAGAGATGAACAGTTTAAGTCAGGATTTAATTAAACATCTGAATTATTTTACTTTAGGCTCTACGGTTACAAGTTTTTACACACCGCCATCACAAGGTAAAAAAACATCACCCAAATCACTTGTTTCAGAACCAATCGTACAAACAGCAAAGCGACAAAGCAGTGATTTGGATATGTCGCAGTTTGAGAAGTTTTAATACTATTGATTACCAAGTAGGCTAGGGTGGGGCGATAGTGTAACTCCAGCAGTTATCTAAATTTTAATGTAGCCGGGAATACACTATCGCTCAATCCCAGCTACACTTAAACTAAAGCAAACAAGTCCACCAAAGGTAACAAATGGATAACATTAATAACTTAAAACTAGGCACCAAACTAGCTCTGATTTTTGGGGTGATTCTAACCATTACCAGTAGTGCATTTATCTATAACATCAGCAATGCAAAAAAAGGCATGGTGACGACCAATAGAATTACCGAATTGCGAATGCCCACGGCTCAAAACAGTTTGATGATGCTTAATGGGATTAATCATGCTTTGTCTGCACTACGTGGTTGGATGATTTTGGGCAAAGATAAATTTAAACAGGAACGCTCTGTTGCCTGGGAAACTGAAATAGATGCTTCTTACGCTTTTTTACAGGAAAAATCTAAAAACTGGACTAACCCGGAAAATATAAGTCGCTTAAACAGAATTCACGAGCTATTAGATCAATTTAAAATTGAGCAGCAAAAAATTGAAGATATTGCTCAAAAACCAGGCAATGTGCCCGCCATTAAAATGCTATTTGATGAAGCAGCCCCCCATGCAGCCATTATGTCAAAAAACATCACTCAGCTGATTGATATAGAGGCAACATTAGATGCAACTGCTCAACGCAAACACTTATTAGGCATGATGGCTGATGTACGTGGGACTATTGGCTTAGGACTCGCTAATATTCGTGCTTATCTGCTTTCCGGTGATGAGAAGTTTAAACAGAAATTTGACAAACTCTGGGCAAAAAATCAACGCCGCTTTGCTGATTTAAAGCATCAACAAGGTTTATTTAATGCTAAACAAAAAGCTGCCTTTAAAGCATTGAACGAAGCCCGCACTGCATTTTTGCCGCTGCCTAAGAAAATGTTTGAGTTACGAGGAGGGGACAACTGGAATTTAGCTAATTATTGGTTAGCAACTGAAGCTGCTCCTATTGGTGCTGAACTGGTTTCATTGCTGAATCAGATGTCTAGCAACCGGAAACATTTATTAGCTCAAGATGCTGAGGTTAATACTACTCAACAGAAAAATAATATACTTGTCAGCTGGATATTGTTGGCTGCCAGCATTGTTATTTCAGCAATTCTTGGTTTTTTCTTTATTAAATCAATTACCAGTCGTTTAAAAGACGCACTCTATGTGTCTAGCCAACTTGCACAAGGTCAATTAACCGTATCAATCAAACCAGCCTCAAAAGACGAAATTGGGCAATTGGCAACCAGCATGCTCTCCTTAAAAGAGCAGCTCAATCTAATTATTGGTAATGCACAAGAAAGTTCAGAAAGTATGCAGACAGCGGCTAAAGAGGTGGCGTCAACCTCTCAGGCCATTGCACAGGCGACCAGTGAACAGGCCTCCAGTGTAGAGCAAACCAGTGCCTCTGTTGAACAAATGGCAGCTTCTATTGCACAAAATAGTGAGAATGCAAGCAATACCAATGCTATTGCCAGTCAATCCGTTAATGCGGCTCAGCATGGGGGTGAAGCAGTGACAGAAACGCTAACAGCAATGAATCAAATTGCTGAGAAAATTTCCATTATTGAAGATATTGCCTATCAAACAAATATCTTGGCATTAAATGCATCCATTGAAGCGGCTAGGGCAGGAACTCATGGCCGAGGCTTTGCCGTAGTAACAGACGAAGTACGAAAATTAGCAGAAAGAAGTGGAGATGCTGCACAAGAGATTAGTAACTTAGCCGTTAATAGCGTAGAAATTGCCAATCAGGCTGGCAGTTTAATTGGCGAGATTATTCCGCAAATACAGCAAACAGCCGACTTGGTTCAAGAAATTGCAGCGGCTTCTGAAGAACAAGCGACAGGAACGGATCAAATCAGTCAGGCAATGACTACTTTAGATCAGACTACCCAACAAAATGCCGCTGTTTCAGAAGAACTGGCTGCTACTTCAGAAGAGATTGCTTATCAAGTTCAATTAGTTCAGCAGCAAATGAGCTTTTTTACCGTTGACCGTGATGCTTTGCAGGAATCAATGACTGGCGATATATTCAAATGGGATGATTCATTGGATGTGGGTATAGCTGAAATTAATCGACAGCATAAAATTTTAATCGATTTAATTAATGCGATTAATAATGCCGTTAGGAAAAATGAGTCAACCGCAAATATAACAGATACTTTAGTCAATTTAATTGATTACACTCATGAACATTTTAGCTATGAAGAAGATTTGTTTTCTGGTCATGGCTACCCTGAAACACCAAGTCATAAACAAACCCATATTAAATTATTGGGGCAGCTTGATGATTATAAGCAACAACTGCAAAGCGGCGAGAATTTAAATTATGAGGCGTTGATGGTGTTTTTAACTCAGTGGTTAACTCAGCATATTCGCTATTCCGATCAGGATTATGCAGCGTTTTTACGCAAGAAAGGCGTGAAGTAGATTTCACAAATTATTTCTCGTTCCCACGCAGAGCATGGGAACGAGAAAAAACAAAAGAAGAGACTATTATGAATAATGACAATACAGCTGAACTTTTAGATGATGATTTAGAACAAACCAGCCAGTTCCTGACATTTTTACTGGGCGGTGAAGTTTTTGCCATCAATATCTTAAACATCCGTGAAATTTTAGAATACAGCCCACTAACTCCAGTCCCGATGACACCAGACTTTATTGCGGGTGTGCTGAATTTGCGCGGCAGTGTGGTGCCTGTTATCAACCTGGCTTTGCGTTTTGAAAAGTCTGATGCAGAGATTACCAAGCGAACCAGTATTGTCATAGTGGAAATCACCCATGACGATCAAAAAATGGATATTGGTGTCATTGTTGATATTGTTAATGAAGTGATTGAAATCCCGGAAGTTGAGCCAGCTCCGGCTTTTGGTGCCAGTATTCGCACAGACTTTATTGAGGGTATGGGAAAAGTGAATGATGGTTTTACCATTATTCTGAATTTGAACCATGTGCTATCAGTAGATGAGTTGTCTATGTTGCAGTCTGTAGGCTGATGAGAAAAGCGCTTGTTCCCATGCGTCCGTCGTGACACTGCTATTCAATTAAGGCAGCTGTACTCGTTCCCATGCTCTGCGTGGGAACGAGAATTGATAAACAAAAAATGACTATTTCATGGAAAACCTGATACCTGAAAAAGAATTTCAACAGATAAGAGATTATATTTTTGAAAAGGCTGGCATTGATTTGGCTCCTGCCAAACGAGCGATGGTTTCTGCCCGATTATCCAAGCGTTTGCGACATTATAAACTTGATACATTTGCTGATTACTTCAAAATAGTAATGGCACCTAATGGCCAAAAAGAGCGCCAGGTATTGACTGATTTATTAACCACGAATGAAACCTATTTCTTTAGGGAAATGGGACACTTTGATTATTTAAAAGACCAATATTTACCTTCTTTAAGCAATAAACAGGGCATTCGAGCCTGGAGCGCCGCCTCTTCTACAGGTGAAGAGGCTTATAGTATTGCAATGTTATTGGCTGATACGCTGTGTATGCAAAATAATTGGGAGATTTTTGGCTCCGATATTTGTACGCAGGTTATAGAAACGGCAAATGCTGGGCATTACAGTATGGATAGAATTCAGGGGATTCCACCTGCTTATCTTAAAAAATACTGTTTAAAAGGAAACGGGCCTTATCAAGGCACTTTATTAATTGAACCCTTATTACAAAAGAAAGTTTCCTTTTCTCAGGTTAATTTAAATACCACCTTACCCAAAATAGGTCAGTTTGATTTTATCTTTTTAAGAAATATTCTAATTTATTTTAATATGGATACTAAACAACAAATTGTTAATCGGGTCGTTTCCACGCTTAAACCCGGTGGCTTATTTTTTATTGGACATTCTGAAACCTTGAAAGGGGTAACCGACATGGTTAAACAGGTTAAGCCGACTATTTATCAAAAAGTTTAGGTTGTTTATATGCCTATTATTACTGAGCATAATCATGCGATTAAGACAAGAAGCAAGGAGCACTTTTTACATCCAGGTGAATTCCATTTTGCCAAAACACCTGAAAAAATTGGTACTTTATTAGGTTCTTGTATTGCCATTGTGCTTTGGCATCCTGTTTTAAAAAGAGGTGGCATGTGTCATTTTGTTTTGCCTCGCCGACCCAATAGTAAAGCACATCACGATTTGGATGGACGCTATGCGGATGATGCGATTAAATTGTTCGAGCAGTCGGCAAAAAAGCATAGAACCGCATTAAATGAATATCAGGCTAAAATTTTTGGTGGTGGCAACCATCTTCCTCACCAGTCTGATAAACAGGATTCAATAGGGACTAAAAATGCTGAAGCGGCAATGACATTATTGATTGAAAGAAACGTCGATATTATGGTTGCCGATGTAGGTGAAAACTGGGCTAGACGAGTGATTTTTGAATTGCAAACAGGAGATGTGTGGGTGAAAAAACAATGATAAAAGTTTTTTTAGTTGATGATTCAGCCACTGTTAGAAAAGTATTGCGAGATATTCTTGAAGCAGCGCCAGGTATTGAAGTAATTGGTGCAGCACAAGACCCTATTTTTGCCCAAAAACATTTAGAAAAAATATGGCCTGATGTTTTTATTCTGGATGTAGAAATGCCTCGTATGGATGGCCTTACTTTTCTTAAAAAAATAATGGCTGAACATCCAACTCCAGTAGTCATGTGTTCAACCTTAACAGAACATGGCTCGGCAACTAGTCTTAAAGCATTGACTGCTGGGGCTATTGAGGTGGTTGAAAAACCTAAAACAAATCTAAAAAATGGTTTGCTTGATTCTTCACAAAAATTAGTTAACGCGGTTAAGGCGGCGAGCTTGGCTAATGTGAGCAATATAAAAAGAAGCTTAAAACCGACTCCGTCAGCTATAAAGCCGAAACTATTGATTGATGACGTTATTCCTAATACGGCTGCTCGTCCAATTAGAACGGCTAATAACTTTATTATTATCGGTGCATCGACAGGAGGCACCCAAGCTTTAGAACGTGTTTTAACACCACTACCTGCAACAACCCAAGGTATTGCAATTGTGCAGCATATGCCAGAAAAATTCACTTTAGCTTTTGCAAGTCGTTTAAATCAACTTTGTGCGATGCGGATTAAAGAAGCAAGTGAGGGAGATGAGTTAAAACAAGGTGTGGTTCTGATTGCACCAGGTGGCCACCATATGGTTTTAGTTGCAAAAGGAAATAAAATATTTACTTCAATT
The DNA here is from genome assembly GCA_964654345.1 of uncultured Methylomarinum sp. Taxonomy (GTDB): domain Bacteria; phylum Pseudomonadota; class Gammaproteobacteria; order Methylococcales; family Methylomonadaceae; genus QPIN01. The sequence continues at coordinate 834 of CAZZIX010000050.1, read as the reverse complement.
AAAGAAGCACCCCCCGTTAATCGTCACCGTCCCTCTGTTGATGTACTCTTTCGTTCAGCAGCCAAAACAATTGGATCAAAAGCATTAGGTATTATTTTGACAGGCATGGGTGATGATGGAGCAAGAGGATTAAAGGAAATGCAAGATGCTGGTGCCAAAACTATTGCTCAGAATAAAGATAGTTGCGTAGTTTACGGAATGCCAGCTGAGGCTGTTAAGTTAAATGCAGCCGATGAGATATTGGATCTTGCTGTAATTCCTAATAAAATTATTAATTATTAATCTAGAAAATATTATGACAGAGTCTCGGACTACCTTAGTTGATTTATTATCTAACGCTTGTGTTGAGCTTTTTGACGGTTATGAGGTTATGCTAACCAATAATGAGCAATTGAAAAATTTAGATGAGGAGGGAATTAATTTAATCGCTTTAATTGGGTTAAGTGATAATGCTTTACGTGCATCTCTTACTATCTCTGTTACCCCTGATTTGCTAACCATGAGTTTTCCTGCACCTGAAGACTCAATTAATGAAGGTGATTTGAAGGACTGGCTTGGTGAATTGGCTAATCAACTTGCAGGGCGGTTTAAAAATAAAGTAGTTCCTTATGGGCGAAAACTTGAACTGGGAATTCCAACGGTTATTCAAGGTACTCATTTAAAAATTGATCTCCCTAAGTGTTCAGAAGTTACCAAACATCAATTTATAACAGAGCAGGGTGGTGTAGTCGAGTTAAATCTTAGTACCTTGATTGATGATCAGTTTGTTTTATCAGAACCTGAGGAAGTTGTTGAAGCAGAATGTCTGGAAGAAGGAGAGATGTTGTTTTTTTA
>CAZZIX010000049.1:0-13443 GCA_964654345.1 uncultured Methylomarinum sp. | reverse complement strand
AACCTGTACTAATTGCCCGTGAGGCTTGACCATATAACACCCAATCGGTTTGAAAGAAGATTGGATGTTAGGGTAAGTTAAGAAAAAAACTTAACACAGCACAAAGACATTACGCTTGAAAACTGAGAGAGAATATATAACACAAACAAGGTTACAGATTTCCAAATTTAGGAAAAAGGAAGGCTAGATTAGATTATGATATATAACTGATCAGGCTAGGACTAAGAACCTAAATCAATCGTTGGGAAGAATCAAAACCCCAACACCACCAGTTTGCTTGGTGAACATAGCGAGCGTGAACCACCCGATCCCATCCCGAACTCGGAAGTGAAACCGCTTAGCGCCGATGATAGTGTGGCAGGTTGCCATGTGAAAGTAGGGAATTGCCAGGCTTTTATTTAAAAAACCCAAGGTCTTTGACTTTGGGTTTTTTTTTGCTTGATGGAAAGGGAAATTAGTCCGGCTTGGTTTGTGTCTGCTTCTTTTTTTGTTTTTTTATAACATTTAGAATTAGTTTAGGTATGATTGTCTGTAATATTCTATTTATATTAAGTGAAAATTATGACACTAATTTCTATTCTTAAAAAAGAAATAGAGTTACTTCCCGAAACAATACAACAAAGCGTAATTGATTTTTTAGTTCAATTTGATGAAAAAATCAGCCAGAAACAGCGCGATAGTCTCAACACGGAAAAAATTAGTAAAACCATAGCGCATATATTTTGTTGTAGCCAATTTGTTAGAGAACAATGCCTACGTAAGCCACAAGTTTTAGTCGATTTGATACAAACGGAAGATTTGTTTTCAAATCAACGTAGAAACTATTATCAAAAAGCAATTCATCTAGATTCAATTGATACTGAAGCAATGTTGATGACACAGCTGAGGCAGTTCAGAAATAGAGAAATGATTCGTATTGCCTGGAGAGATCTTGCTGGATGGGCTGAATTAGATGAAACATTACGTGACCTCACTGTTCTTGCAGAAACATGTATTCAACTTGCGCTGGACTTTCTATTTCAACAAGCTTGTATTCGTAGAGGAGAGCCTTGCTTAAAAGATGGAACAGCGATGAATATAGTTGTTTTAGGGATGGGTAAACTTGGTGCTTGGGAGCTTAATTATTCTTCCGATATTGATTTGATCTTTGCTTATGCAGAAGATGGCGTTTTAGATGATCGAAAACAAACAACCTATGGTGAATTTTTTTCCCGAATTTGTCGCTCTTTGATTAAAGTGTTAGATGAAGTGACTATTGATGGTTTTGTTTTTAGAACTGATGTGCGTTTACGTCCATTTGGAGAAAGTGGCCCAATTATCATGACGTTTGATGGGTTAGAGAATTATTACATGACTCAAGCCAGGGAATGGGAGCGTTATGCAATGATAAAAGCACGACAAGTAGCTGGTGATTTTAATAGTGGGAAAAAACTGGCTGCTATGATCAAGCCATTTGTTTATCGACGCTATTTAGATTATGGTGCTTTTGAAGAACTTCGATCATTAAAATATCAGATTACACAAGAACTAAAACGGAAAGAACGCATGGAAAACGTTAAGTTGGGTCCTGGTGGAATCAGAGAAATTGAATTTATTGGTCAGGCTTTTCAGTTAATACGTGGTGGGCATGAGGTCGAATTACAGCAAAGACAAATTTTAAAAATACTATCAACACTGGAAAATTTAGGTTTGATGGTAAAAAGTGATGTCAAAATTTTACGCTTTGCCTATGAGTTTTTACGAAAGGTAGAAAATCATATTCAACAATATCAGGATAAACAAGTACATGATTTACCTATTGATAATGAAGTGCGAGCTATTTTAGCATATTCAATGGGCTATTCTAGTTGGCTATCATTTAAGCAAGCTCTTGATATAATAAGAACAGATGTTCATGCTATTTTTGATACAGTTTTTTCTGTTTCTGAAGAAGAACAAAGTTTGAATAAATCAGATTTAATATGGATGAGTAATGACGATAAAGAGCTGCTATTGGATTACCTAAAAGATTATGGATTTGTTCATTGTGTAGAGACTTTGTCTTTTATTCAAAACTTTAAAAAAGCTCCTGCTGTAGTGCGAATGTCTACAAAAGGTGCTGCTGTGCTGGATCGCTTAATTCCTACTGTAATTGAAGCAGTACAACAAGCTGAGAATCAGGACGAAACCTTAAGGCGGATACTGGTTCTATTTGAAGCCGTAGTTGGAAGGAATGTCTATTTATCATTGTTAGCAGAAAACCCTGATGCACTTAAACAACTGATTACTCTATCATCTGCAAGTCCTTGGATTTGTGAATATTTAGCTCTATATCCAGTTTTATTTGACGAATTGCTTGATTCTCGCTCTTTATATGAACCTTTAAAGAAACAAGAGTTAGTAGAAAAATTAGATTGTGAACTAAAAAAGGTTGATAAGTTAGATGTAGAACAGCTTATGATTCAACTTAGACAATTTAAACATCTTAATGTATTGAGGGTTGCAGCAGCAGATATAATTAGTGTAATTCCATTAACAGTGGTCAGTGACTATTTAACGTGTATAGCTGAAGTAATTCTTGAACAAGTTGTAGATCGAGTCTGGAAAATACTGACAGATAAGCACGGATACCCAGCGAATGTAAATGATGCTGTTAAAGGATTTGCAATATTAGGATTGGGTAAACTTGGCGGATTAGAGTTAGGTTATGGTTCTGATTTAGATATGGTATTTTTATATAATAGTGAAGATGTCTATGCAATGTCAGATGGTAATAAACCTTTGAGCTGTACGCAGTTTTATGTGCGATTGGCACAAAAAATTAGGCATGTCTTGGATACTAAGATGTTGTCAGGACGGTTATACGAAGTTGATTTACGTTTAAGACCTAGTGGTGATTCTGGTTTATTAGCTACTCATATTAACAAATATGAGGAATATTTAAAAAATGAAGCTTGGACATGGGAGCATCAAGCTTTAGTTAGAGGACGTTTTGTTGCTGGAGACTCTCAACTAAAGAACCAATTTAAACAAATACGGCAAAGGGTTTTAGCCTTGCCCCGACAACCTGATAACTTAAAAAAAGAAGTCAGAGAAATGCGTGAAAAAATGCGTGAAAACTTAGCACCTAAAGATACAACAGTTTTTAACTTAAAACATAGTAAAGGTGGTATTGCTGATATTGAGTTTATAGTACAATTTGGCATATTGGCAAATGCTTCAAAAAATAGTGATCTTGCAACTTATACTGATACTATAAGATTGTTAGATGGATTAGTGGATCAGGGCTTTATATCGAAAGACAATGCAACATTACTTCAAAATGCATTTTGTCAATATCGAGATTATGGGCATAGACAAGTTTTACAAGGAAGGCCAGCAGAAGCTACAAGTGATCAATTTGTAGAAATAAGATCCCAAGTCGAGCAGTTATGGCATGATTTTATGGATTAGATTTGTCTTAATAACATAGTTTAAAAAATTCTTAAGATAAATAAATTAAACAAAACGAATTAATAAAGTAGGCAGCAATAAATGATGACAATGGATGATAGAGACGGAGTAATTTGGATGGATGGCGAATGGGTTGAGTGGCGAGAGGCAAAAGTTCACGTGTTAACTCATACTTTACATTATGGTGCTGGTGTTTTTGAAGGCTTACGTGCCTATCATGCGGAACAAGGAACGGCGATATTCAAATTACATGAACATACTGATAGACTCTTTCGTTCTGCTCATATTTTAAATATGACAATCCCTTTTAGTAAAGATGAGATTAATAAGGCTCATCGTGAAGCGATTGCAAAAAATAATCTTGATAGTGGATATATTCGTAGCATGTGTTTTTATGGTTCAGAAGGAATGGGATTACGTGCTGATAATTTGAAAGTTCATGTCATGATTGCTGGATGGGAATGGGGCGCTTATTTGGGGGCTGAAAGTATGGAAAAAGGAATTAGAATAAGAACATCCTCATATACTAGGAACCATGTCAATAGCACAATGTGTAAAGCTAAAGCTAATGGAAATTACATTAACTCAATTTTGGCCTTACAAGAAGCATTATCGACTGGTTATGATGAAGCCTTGTTACTTGATCATGAAGGGTTTGTTGCAGAAGGAAGTGGTGAAAACTTGTTTATTGTACGAAATAAAAAGTTGTTTACACCAGAAACTACATCAGCACTTGAGGGAATTACTCGAGATACTCTTATTACCATTGCTCGTGAACAAGGATTTGAAGTCATTGAGAAACGTATTTCACGTGATGAAGTCTATGTTGCTGATGAAGCATTTTTTACGGGTTCAGCTGCAGAAGTGACGCCAATTAGAGAATATGATGGACGAGTTATCGGGGACGGTACACGAGGATCTATTACAGAAAAATTACAAACTCTTTATTTTGATTATGTTCATGGGCGTAGAGAGGACCATCAGGAATGGTTAAGCTACGTTTCTTAAAATTTTTTTAAAGTGTCTTTAAGCAAACATAATAAAATATTAATCATCGGGCCTTCATGGGTTGGTGATATGGTCATGGCACAAAGTTTATTCATGATGCTTAAAAACCGTGATGCCAACTGTCAAATTGATGTTTTGGCTCCGAAGTGGTCATTTCCATTACTGGAAAGAATGCCTCAGATAACAAAAGCATTTTCTATGCCACTGTTACATGGTCAGTTTGGTCTGTCTGAACGATTCTCACTGGGTAAAAAATTGCGTTCAAGTCGTTATGACCAAGTGATTGTATTGCCTAATTCCTGGAAGTCAGCACTTATTCCCTTTTTTGCACATATTCCTTTGCGGACAGGCTATTTAGGAGAAATGCGTTGGGGGCTATTAAATGATGCTCGAAAACTAGATAAAAAAGTTTTAACCATGACGGTGCAACGGTTTGTTTCTTTAGGCTTGCCGGTAAATTCGAAACAACCTCCTGATTATTCTGTTCCTAAATTAAAAATAGATTCAGATAAACAAAAGCAGGTTACTGAAAAATTTCAATTGAATTTACCTGCTAAAGTGTTGGCTTTATGTCCAGGTGCTGAATATGGTGCTGCAAAACGGTGGCCAGCCCAGAATTATGCTGCAGTGGCAAGACAAAAAGTTGCGCAAGGGTGGTCTGTGTGGATATTTGGTTCGGAAAAAGATCAGGCGGTTGCTGAACAAATTAACCTGCTCACAGCTAAAACATGTCAGGATTTTAGTGGAAAAACATCATTGGCCGAAGCTATTGATTTAATGTCGCTAGCTGATATTGTCGTTTCTAATGATTCTGGTCTAATGCATGTGGCAGCAGCGCTTAATAAAAAACTGATTGCTATTTATGGTTCATCAGACTCAGGTTTTACTCCACCTTTAAATAGAGACTCTACAATAATGGAGTTGAATCTGGATTGCTCTCCTTGTTTTAAAAGGGAATGCCCTTTAGAGCATACCAAATGTTTAACAGATATTCGTCCTCAGCATGTATTGGCGAAAATTGATTCATATTCAATATGAAAATTGCCATTGTTAAACTTTCTGCCTTAGGGGATATCGTCCATGCAATGGTTGCATTACAATTTATTAAGCAATCTTTTCCTCAGATTATAATTGACTGGATAGTAGAAGAGAAATTTGCAGGTATTTTACTTGAAAATCCAGATATAAACCAAGTTTTTACGGTCAATATAAAATCCCTAAAACAGAATAAAAGCCATTTTTTTAAAGAATTTAGGCATATTAAAAGCTTCTCTAAAAATAATTATGATCTTGTGATTGATGCACAAGGGCTATTAAAATCATCCATCATAGCAAGGATAATATCTTCGCAAACAGTGGGTTTTGATAAGTATTCTGCTCGTGAAAGGGTGGCAGCTTTGTTCTATGTAAAGAAAGTATCATGTCCTTATGATATTAATACAATTGATAGAAATGTAACTGTTATTGCACAACCTTTAGGATTAGAAATCAGTAAGGAACAAATTCTAGACAAAAAACCTTTCCTTTTTTATAAAGATTGGGATAGCGCATTAGGTGAATATTACTCTAAAGATAGAGCGAATATAATTTTTGTGATTGGTTCTACTTGGCCAAGTCGCAACTATCCAAAAAAAAAATATTTAAAGGTAATAAAAGAATTAAATACACAAAGCTTGATCATTTGGGGAAATGATCAAGAAAAAAAAGATGCGGATTGGATTGCTGAAAGAACAGAAAAGGCAAAAGTATTACCAAAGTTAAATTTTAACAATCTTAAAGCCGTTTTAGCTCATTCAGACCTGGTTATTGGCAATGACACTGGGCCAACGCATATGGCTTGGGGGTTAAATAAACCCTCTATTACTCTGTTCGGGCCGACACCCGTTAGCCGAGTTTATCAAACGAATATCAACAAAGTTTTAAAGTCCTCTTCTGTTGTTAATCCATCAAAATTAAATAAAAATGATTTTTCTATTCAAGAGATAAATGAAAATGAGATTATTGAATTGGCATACTCATTATTAAGGAATGAGTCTGCACAACTTATTTAATTCCCATTCTTAAGATAGGATTTTGGTTGTTTTATTTTTATGATTCATAAATACATAGAAAGAATACTAAGAGCAAAAGTATACGATGTGGCAGTAGAAACCCCGTTAGATTTTGCTAAGACATTATCCGCTCGTATGGGTAATGATATTTATTTGAAAAGAGAGGATTTACAATCAGTTTTTTCATTTAAATTAAGAGGAGCCTATAACAAAATAGCCTCTTTAACTGAGGGTGAACGAAAAAAAGGAGTTATTGCTGCCTCAGCAGGAAATCATGCTCAAGGTGTTGCTTTATCAGCTAATAAATTAGGTATTAATTCATTGATTGTTATGCCTACGACTACACCTGAAATTAAAGTTAAAGCTGTTCAAGCATGGGGAGCAAAAATAGTTTTGTTTGGCGACTCTTACGACGAAGCTTTAGCCCACGCAGAAGAAATAAAACAAGACCAAGGACTGATCTTTATACATCCTTACGATGATCCTGATGTGATTGCAGGGCAAGGTACCATTGGAATGGAAATACTTCAACAGCGGACTGGAGTCATTGAAGCGATTTTTGTTCCAGTTGGAGGAGGGGGTTTAATTTCCGGGATTGCTGCATATGTTAAATTTGTAAGGCCAGAGATTAAAATTATTGGTGTGGAACCTGATGATGCGGATTGTTTAAATCAAGCTTTGGCTGAAAAACGACGGATAACCATTAAGCAAGTTGGACTTTTTGCTGATGGCGTTGCTGTTAAACAGATTGGTAAAGAGCCTTTTAAATTAGCTCAAAAATATGTTGATGATGTAATTACTGTCAGTACAGATGAAATTTGTGCTGCAATTAAAGATATTTTTGATGATACACGATCGGTTGCTGAGCCAGCAGGCGCATTAGCTGTTGCCGGATTAAAAAAATATGTTGAACAGAATAAAAGTAAAGGACAAAGCTTAATAGCCATAGAAAGTGGTGCTAATGTTAATTTTGATAGATTACGCTATGTTGCAGAGCGGACTTTAGTCGGAGAATATAAAGAAATTTTATTGGCAGTTACAGTGCCAGAGGTTCCTGGAAGTTTTTTGAAATTTTGTAAATCATTAGGTAAACGTAATATTACGGAGTTTAATTATCGTTATTTCGATAATGAAATGGCAAGAGTTTTTGTTGGAATAAGTTGTAGTGGAAAAACATCTGATCGTGATGATTTGATTTTCCATATTGAAAATAAAGGTCTTTCAGTAATAGATTTGACGTTGAATGAGTTAGCTAAGGATCATGTGCGATATATGGTTGGCGGTCACCCACATCAATGCCTTGGCGAGATAGTTTATAGTATACAATTTCCAGAAAGACCGGGCGCTTTATTAAAATTTTTATCTTCTTTAGGAAGTCGTTGGAACATAAGCATGTTTCATTATAGAAATCATGGTGCTGCATTTGGAAAAGTGTTGTTGGGTGTACAAATGCCTCAATCTGAAAAAAGAGATTTTCAGCAAAGCCTTAATGAATTAGGTTTTGAGTATCAAGAAGAAACAAAAAATCCAGCATATAATATATTTCTAGGAGGTATGTAAAGAGGGTGTGCTAATAAGGAAAGGGATAAAAAGTATCTCCCATTTACGCCGTCTCGTACCTTCGTCCTTGAACCGGAGGTTCAAGTGGAGGCTTCATCAATAAATCAGGCTTCCCATCTAAAACGGGCTTGCACACCAATACAGAGTCTACTTCCTAGGTAAAAACAGGTTCAGGAAACACCCAGCACTAATCGAACGTTACAGGAGATACAGTACATATTCTAGCTGGATTTTGGTATTTTTAAAGTATTTTCTATTTTATGACGCAAATTTGCTAACTGACTAGTGATGTCTTTTTCTTCTGTTACTGGGCTAGTCTTTGGCTCGCGTAGATCATGTGTCAAATTTAATGCAGCCATTACAGCTATTCTATCTGCCCCTGTGACTTTTCCAGAGTCCCGTATTTTGCGCATTTGTTCATCAAGTTCTTGAGCTGATTGCATTAATGTTTCTTGTTCTTCTTCAGAACAAACAACTTTATAATCTTTGCCTAAGATTTTGATAGAAACGGGTTGTATTTTTGAGTTTTCACTCATGATCTATGTTCCATAGATTTTAAACGAGTAATCATGGCTTCAACTCTAATTCTAGCTAAAGTGGTTTTTTCCAGTAGTTTGGCTTTTTCTTTAACCAGTTCATCTTGCTTGGTTTTTAAGCTGCTATTTTCATTTTCTACTGAGTTGTATTTGTCAATGAGTGTATCAAGCTTATTTTCCAGCTCTTTTAATTCAATTGATGTTTCTTTTGATAAATTGGACATAACTTATATTTGAATGTAATTAAAACGACTTCTGATAACACTGATAGAAATAGTATTGCTATACAATCATTCTTGAATTTATTAATTTCAGTCATTATTATAATAATGGTAGCATAAGCAGTATATTTTTTTAGGTTTATCACAAAATTATGGCATATCAAGCAATTACTACAATTTTTCAAAGGAATGAAAGTGAATTAACCGCTTCTGAAGCGCATGGTTTGGCAGCGGGTATGTTATGTATTGAAAACGAGATTGAAGTGGCTAATTGGCTGGCTGAATTATTTTCAGAAGATGTTTTTCTTATAGAAGAAGACAAAGCAATTTTAGAAGCATTATTTGAGCAGACGCGTAAATTATTGAATGAGGAAGATGATAGTTTTAAGTTTGACCTTTTTCTACCTAATGAAGATGGCTTAATAAAAGAGCAACTTGACGCAATTCGTTACTGGTGTGAAGGGTTTTTATTTGGTGTAGGGTATACTAGGTCATCATCAAATTGGCCAGGTGAAACAGGCGAGGTTATGAAAGATATCGTTGAATTTACTAAATTGGATACAGATGTAGAAGAGGAAATGAATGAAGAAGAAATTGATGAGCAAGAGTCCGCATTAATCGAGATTCAAGAGTATTTGAGAGTTGCAGTGATGATGGTAAGAGATCAATTTGTTGTAGAACATAGCCAACAAAAACATTAATATATATTTAATATGAAGCAAAGTGAGTTTAAAAAACGTCGGCAGTCACTCATGCAACAAGTTGGCAAAGGTAATATCGCCTTAATAGCAAGTGCATTTAATCAAACGCGTAATCGTGATGTTGAATTCCCTTTTAGACAGGATAGTGATTTTTATTATTTAACGGGGTTTAATGAAGCAGATTCTTTAGCCGTGTTTATACCTGGGCGAGAACAAGGTGAATATATTTTATTTTGTCGGGAATTTGATGAAAAAAAAGCTTTATGGGAAGGTGGACATGCTGGACTTGAAGGGGCAACAAAACATTATGGAGCGGATGATTCATTCCCAATTGATGATATTGATGATATTTTGCCGGGGATGTTGGAAAATAAAGCCAAAGTCTATTATCCTATGGGACGGGATGGGGAGCTTGATCATCAAATATTAGAATGGATTTCATATCTTAAAAAACAGTCTAGAAATGGGATAAATGCACCGGGAGAATTAGTTTCTCTTGAACATATTTTACATGAAATGCGCTTGTTTAAAAGTGTAGCAGAGCTTAAGTTAATGAGAAGAGCTGCAGATGTTTCTTGCAAGGCACATAAACGTGTGATGCAGAAATGTAAGCCTGGTTTTTATGAATATCAAGTGGAAGCAGAGTTACTGTATCAATTTGGAAGTGATGGGCTAAGATATGTCGCGTATCCATCCATTGTTGCAGGAGGGAAAAATGCCTGTGTACTGCATTATATAGAAAATAAAGACAAATTAAAAAAAGGTGATTTGTTGTTGATTGATGCAGGTGCTGAGTGTGATCATTATGCTTCAGATATTACCCGTACATTTCCTGTTTCGGGGAAATTTAATTCAGCTCAGAGACAACTTTATCAACTAGTTCTAGATTCCCAGTATGCGGCTATTGAACAAATTAAACCTGGGGTTCCATGGAATAAATCGCATGAAGTTTCAGTGGAAGTGTTAACAAAAGGGTTAGTTAAATTAGGGTTGTTAAAAGGACGAGTATCAAAGCTAATAAAAGATGAAAAATATAAACAATTCTATATGCACCGAATTGGGCACTGGTTGGGAATGGATGTTCATGATGTAGGGGATTATAAGCTTGATAATGAATGGCGTTTACTTGAGGCTGGTATGGTGTTAACCATTGAGCCGGGGTTATATATCCCCTCGAACTGTAAGAAAGTGGATGCTAAATGGCGAGGAATTGGTATTAGAATTGAAGATGATCTGTTAGTCACTAAAACGGGATATGAAGTTTTGACCGATGCACTTCCAAAAGAAATTGATGAAATTGAAAGTTTAATGCAGGCAAGCTAAATGCAGCATGATTATGATATTTTAATAGTAGGTGGTGGACTGGCGGGTAATTGCTTGGCACTTGCCCTGAAAGATACTGGATTGCGCATGGCAATTATTGAGGCCAATACCAGAGAGAAATTACATAACTCTCCAGCAGGGGACAGAGCACTAGCTTTGTCAGCAGGTACAGTAAAGATGTTACAAGCACTTGGTCTATGGAAAGGTATTGAAACTAAGGCTACTGCGATAAAAGATATTCATATCTCTGATCGTGGGCATTTTGGTAAAGCCCGGCTATCTTCAAAAAAACAAGGTGTAGAAGCATTAGGCTATGTGATCAGCGCCAGAGATATTGAAACTCATGTAGCTGATAAGGTTGAGCAATCTGGTATAGAACAAATATCGCCAGCATGGGTTGCTGGCTTAATGTCTGGTTTGGAATCGGTTAATGTCAATGTAAAGCAGGAGAAAAAGTCTTTTCATTTAACGGCTAAATTACTTGTTGGTGCTGATGGAGGTCAATCTTCTGTACGTCGTTTATTGGATATTCCACAACAAGTGACAGAATATGGACAAACGGCTTTAGTAACAACAGTAAAATCATCTTTACCTCATAAAAATGTGGCTTTTGAACGATTTACAGAATCAGGGCCATTGGCAATGTTACCTATCAATAATGAAGAATGTTCGGTCGTTTGGACTCGTTCAACAGAAGATGCTGAAGAACTTATGTCACTTTGTGAAGAAGACTTTATTCTTCAGTTACAGGAATGTTTTGGCTATCCATTAGGTTTGTTGAATTCAACAGCGCCTCGGAGAGCTTTTCCATTAAGTCTTATTCGTGCAGAAAGTATGGTTTTGGGTCGAGTCGTTATTATTGGAAATGCAGCTCATCAGCTGCATCCAGTCGCTGGACAGGGATTTAATTTAGGTATGCGAGATGTTGTGCAACTAGCTGAAATGATCATCAAGCAGCAGAAAAATAATGTAGATATAGGTGAGCCAGCCTTTTTAGAAACTTATGCAGAAATAAGACAAAAAGATCATGATCAAACAATAGGTTTTACCGATAATTTAGTTAAAATATTTTCCTCGGATTGGCTTCCTTTAGCAGCAGCCAGAAGTGTGAGTTTAGCAGTGATGGATCATATCCCTATTGCTAAATCATTATTAGCGAAACATGCAATGGGACTATCAGGGCGATTGCCACGAGTTGGAAGTAGACAATAAAAGTAAATGGTTGAAATGGAAGAGCAGTTTGAGGTTGTGATAGTTGGTGGTGGTATAGTAGGAGCGACTGCCGCATGTGCTTTAGGTTATGCTGGCGTTAAAGTTGCCTTATTGGATGTATTTAACCCGCAACGGCAATGGGCTGATGACTCGGTTGATTTAAGAGTATCTGCTTTAACCAAGGCATCTCAGAATATTTTAGAGGTTATGGGTGTCTGGGATGGAATGGTGCAACGTGGAATCTGTGCATATAAGGATATGCGAGTATGGGATGCAAAGGCTGATGGTATGTTGCATTTTGATTGTGCGGATACAGAGTTTAATGAATTAGGTCATATTGTAGAAAACCGTGTCATTGTTTCCTCCTTGTGGGATAAATTGGAAACCTTATCGTCAGTTACTTGTATCAGTGATGCCAAAGTATCGCAAATGGAAAAGATAGAAAAAGGCTATAAACTGGTATTGCAAGATGGGCGACGAGTGGATGTTGATTTAGTTATTGCAGCGGATGGGCGTGATTCAAGTTTGCGGTCTATGATGGGTATTGATGTAACTGGTTGGCCTTATCATCAGGATGGTCTAGTGGCTACGATAACTACAGAAAATAGTCATGAATTTACTGCATGGCAACGATTTTTGGATGAAGGGCCACTAGCATTTCTGCCACTTAGGACTGGGCAGTGTTCTATAGTATGGACATTAAAAACAGAAACAGCAAAAGACTATTTATTACTAAGCGATAAAGAATTTTTAGAAAAATTGGAGCAAGCTTCTGCTGGTATTTTGGGGCGAATGTTAAAAATAGGGCCAAGAGCTGCGTTTCCTTTGCGATTTCAATATGCCAATAGATACACTGATGAATGTTTTGCATTAATAGGGGATGCGGCGCATGCCATGCATCCTTTAGCTGGGCAAGGTGCTAATGCTGGGTTGTTAGATGCCGCTGCTTTAGCTGAACTAGTTATAAAATCAAAACTGACAGGTCGGCCCTTGTTTAGTACAAAAACTTTAAGGCAATATGAGCGCTGGCGTAAGGGTGATAATTTATTGATGATGTCGAGTATGGATATTATAAATAAAACCTTTTCAGCAACTGCATTACCGGTTGTATCATTGCGATCTACAGGAATGAATTTAATTAATAAAACACCGCTAGTAAAAAACTTGTTCAATAATCATGCAATGGGCTTAAGAAATGATTTGCCTCTGTTGGCAAAACAACAGCGTTGTTGGTAGGGGGTATTTTTGATCCCTTATTTTTTAAATGTTTGATTTGAACTATTAATAAAGAGGAAAGGCTATGGCAGAAATATTATTTATTTTGGTTACTGTATATGCTGTTTACGTGGTGCAAAGCGTTATTACAGGCAAAAAAACAAAACAACCAGAAAAAAATTCA
>CAZZIX010000048.1:0-13528 GCA_964654345.1 uncultured Methylomarinum sp. | reverse complement strand
CAAAAGAACAGTTAATGATGCTTCAAAGTCTTAATTGTCTTGAATACCAAGGGTATTATTTTAGTAAACCTGTCCCAGCGAAATATTTTTTAGAGTTGTTAAGTTAAGTTTTCTACCCTTATATAAAATCCTATCACAATCTCTTGTATGCAAATAATAAAGGAACCAGTACTTTTACTTAGCAATTAATAGAGATGTCCAAAATTTTATCTCACAAAGCCTCTTAAAATAAAAAGTAGTGATCTGCTGACTTCTTTAATTCCCAAAATGATATAAAATAACCTAGAACTGTATTTTTTATGATACAGCTGTCAATTGTCCATTTGCTAGGTTTTATTAACGTAAGGCAACTGGAAATAAATAACCCACCCACCTTACTTGCCTTTTTGTCCGTCTTCGATCTTGTTGCTTCGGTTACATAGCTAGCTATGCGCCCTACACAACAAAACCGAAGACAAACAAAAAATCTACGCAAAATGGGTGGGTTATTTATTTCCAGCTGCCTAAGCTTAGTGTTTAGTCTTAAAAATAGTTTTACAAATTAAAGAAATAAATTATAATGTGGAGTTCAATAGGGTTTTTAACTCTATCCTTGCTTTACTACTTTGATTGGCAAAGTGGAAGGCTTAACCGAAAGGAGAAAAGATGCGACATTATGAAATAATCTTTTTAGTACATCCTGACCAAAGCTCTCAGGTTCAAGGGATGATTGATCGTTATAAAACAATTATAGAAAGTGCTTCTGGTAAAATTCATCGTCTAGAGGACTGGGGGCGTAGGCATTTAGCATATCCGATCAAAAAAATTCATAAAGCACATTATGTGTTGATGAATATTGAGTGTGATCAGCCAACTCTTGAAGAACTTGAAAGTGGTTTTCGCTTTAATGATGCGATTTTACGTAGCATGACTTTAGCTAAAAAAGAAGCGGTTACCGATGTTTCTTTAATTGCCTCTGCAAATGCAGAAGAGCAGAAAAAAGAAGCTGAGTCTAAAAAAGTAGAAGTTGAATCTAAAAAAGTTGAAGCTGAAAAGGCTAAAGTTGAAGCTGAAAAGGCTAAAGTTGAAGAAAAAGTGGCAGATACTGAAGAAAAAACGACTGAAGAAAAAGTAGTGGTTGACAGTGAATCAGTTAATGAAACAGAAGATGCTGCAAAAAATTCTGAATAACGATAGATAGGATTATTAAAGAGGATTATCATGGCAAATAACATGAAACGTAATAAAAAGGGTCAGTTTGGGACGGAAGGTTCTCCAGAGATTGATTATAAAAATCTGGATTTGTTAAGTGAATATATTTCAGAAACAGGAAAAATTGTTCCTAGCCGTATTACTTACACGCCTGCGAAGTATCAAAGACAACTAGCTGCAGCAATTAAACAAGCAAGATATGTAGCTTTGTTACCTTTTTGTGACGCACATAAGTAAGTTTTTAGGGTAGGTTAAAGTGAACTTTTTAGCTGCTTATATTATGAAAGGCAGAATGCAAGCGATTATAGTTGCATCTTCCTTAGCAGTATTGTCTATACTTTTACCTCCCATAAGTATCGTAAGTTCAGCTACTGTAGCATTGGTTACTCTAAGGTACGGAGGATATGACGGACTTTATGTTCTTTTTAGCGCCTGTTTGTCTGCAGCTATTTTAGGTTTTTTTCTTTTTGGAAATTTTCAATTTGCTTTGCTTTATGGTTTAGTCTTATGGCTACCTATATGGCTTATTTCTATTGTACTAAGAGAAGGAAAACACCTGTCTGTTGCTGTCAATATCGCTGTATTAATAGGTGTTGTTGCAGTAATAGGATTCTATTTATATGCGAGTGATCCTGCTGCATCGTGGTATGGAGTTTTAGTTCAAATGATTCAGCCAATGGTTGAGTCAGGTAATGCTGAGTTACCCATTGAGAAGATTAATAAATCAGTCCAAGTGTTTTCACACTTTATGACGGGTGGTATTGCTGCAGGAAGTGTTTATGGATTGTTGTTTGGTCTTTTTTTGGCTAGATGGTGGCAATCTACACTATATAACCCAGAAGGGTTTAAAAAAGAATATTTAGAACTCAAGGCATATCCGTTAGTTGCGTTGATTAGTCTTTTTGTTATATTGATTGCTTGGTTTACAACGGGTATTGTTTCAGAAGCATGCTGGAATATAGCTATTCTTTTTGTTGTGTTATATACATTTGTTGGCTCTGCAATATTACATACGGCTTTTTCTCTATTGAAAGCGAAGCGCTTTATGGTGCCGTTTTTGTATATAACATTAGTGTTGGTTCCTCATATGATAGCAATTGTTGTCATTATTGGGTTCATTGATACTTGGCTGGACTTACGTAGTAAAATTTTAAATAAATCTGGAACTCAATAGTTCTTGTCGTTCGATATAGGGGTATTAATAAGATGGAAGTTATTCTTCTTGAAAAAATTGCTAACTTAGGTGGTTTAGGTGACAAAGTTAGTATTAAATCAGGGTACGGTAGAAATTATCTTGTTCCGCAAGGTAAAGCAGTTGCTGCTACAGCAGAAAAAATTAAAGAATTTGAAGCGCGCCGAGCAGAGTTGGAAAAAATAGCGGCTGAAAAATTAGCAGCTGCTCAAACGCGTGGAAATGCATTAAGTAAACTGGATATTGTTATTAGTCATAAAGCAGGTGATGAAGGCAAATTATTTGGTTCTGTAGGAACGCAAAACATTGCTGATGCAATGACAGAGGCTGGTGTTAAAATTGAGAAGCATGAAGTGAGAATGCCAGAAGGTGTTATTCGTCAAATTGGTAGTTATGATATTGATATTAATCTACACTCAGATGTGGTTATTACAAAATCAATCGAAATTGCTGCTGAAGATTGATTAATTAATCAATGATCATCGTAACCGGAGGTGCTGGTTTTATAGGCAGTAATCTTGTGCTGGGTCTAAACCAGCGAGGTTACGATGATATTTTAGTCGTTGATAATCTAACCAATGGAATTAAGTATAAAAACTTAGTTAATTGTCGAATAGCCGATTACTTAGATAAAAAAGATTTTATAGAAAAAATACAACAAGGTTTTTTTCTAGATAAAGTAATAGATGCTATTTTTCATCAAGGTGCGTGTTCAGCTACGACAGAGTGGGACGGATGTTACATGATGGATAATAACTATGAATATACAAAAATTTTATTCCATTATTGCCAAAATCATAAAATCCCACTGATTTATGCGTCCAGTGCTGCTGTGTATGGTGCAGACACAACTTTTAAAGAACAGCTTAAATATGAAGAGCCATTAAATGTTTATGGTTATTCAAAATTTCAGTTTGATCAATACCTTCGGCAGTACCAGTCAAAATTAACAGCTCAAGTAGTTGGTTTACGATATTTTAATGTTTATGGTCCACATGAAGAGCATAAAGGTAGCATGGCTAGTGTAGCTTTTCATCTAAACAATCAATTGTTAGATTCGGGTGTTGTTCGGCTTTTTGAAGGTTGTGATGGCTATGCTAATGGTGAGCAACAACGTGACTTTGTTTATATTGGTGATGTGGTTGATATTAATTTATGGTTTTTAGATAACCCCAAAATATCTGGTATCTACAATGCAGGGACCGGTCGGAGTCAATCCTTTAATGATGTGGCTAATGCTGTTTTAAAATATCATAAAAAAGGTAAGCTTGAATACATTCCATTTCCTGAACATTTAAAGGGTTGTTATCAAAGTTATACTGAGGCAAACTTAGAGAAATTACGATCCTCAGGCTGTGAACATTTGTTCAAATCAGTAGAGGATGGGGTAAGCCTCTATATGGAATGGTTAAATAAATAGAGACAATTTTTTAAATATATATGCGATATATTTATACTGTTCTATTTTATCTATTAACCCCTCTAATTTTATTACGCCTCTATTGGCGTGGATTTAAAGCACCTGAATATCGAAAACGTTGGAAAGAACGTTTAGCTGTTTATAACAAAAAATATCCTGGTAATGTCATCTGGATTCATGCGGTTTCTGTTGGTGAATCTGTCGCTGTTTTTCCGTTAATCAAACTGTTGCAGCAAGGATAT
The DNA here is from genome assembly GCA_964654345.1 of uncultured Methylomarinum sp. Classification (GTDB taxonomy): domain Bacteria; phylum Pseudomonadota; class Gammaproteobacteria; order Methylococcales; family Methylomonadaceae; genus QPIN01. Next base: position 9,483 of record CAZZIX010000048.1, on the reverse strand, counting down.
CCTACAGATAATTTTCTTGTCACCACAACAACGCCGACTGGATCTGCAAGAGTTAAGGATGGGTTAGCTGCTTCCGTATCACATGTTTATTTACCTTATGATTTACCTATTGTAATTAAGCGTTTTTTGACTATTTTTCGGCCAAAAATTGCAATTATTATGGAGAAAGAAATATGGCCAAACCTTTATTATCAATGTAATCAAAATAATATTCCACTGACAATAATCAACGCTCGACTTTCGGCTAAATCTGCGAAGGCATATAAAAAAATACCTGGTCTGGTTATCCCTGCATTAGAGAATGTTTCATTCATAGCAACTCAAACAGAAGAAGATAAAAAAAGGTTTATAGAGATTGGAGCAAAGGCAGATTATATTGAAGTGACTGGAAATTTAAAATTTGATGTCAAAATAAACGAAGAGCTTATTCAACAAGCAAAAAGTATTAAAGCACAATTATTTAAAGACCGTTTTATCTGGATAATTGCAAGTACACATCAGGGTGAGGAAATAATTTTTTATGAACTTTATCTTCTATTAAAAAAACGAATACCTGAATTACTTCTATTAGTTGTACCTAGGCATCCTGAACGATTTAAAGAGGTAAAACAGTTGGCTGAAAAAATGCAACTGAAAACATGCATGAGAAGCAGTAAGAAATTGATTAAGACAGATACAGATGTTTATGTTGCTGATACCATGGGTGAATTAACATTGTTATATGGTGCGGCTGATATAAGTTTCGTTGGAGGAAGCCTGGTTTCAGTTGGAGGACATAATATTCTCGAACCTGCAGCAATGAATATACCCATAATTTTTGGGCCTCATATGTTTAATTCAAAAGAAATAGCTAAGGATGTAGTTTCATTGGGTGCTGCAATAGAATGTATGGATAAAGAGGAGATTATGAAGAATGTTATACGCATGTATGAAAACCAGGAAGAAAGAAGGACAATGGTGCTTACAATGTCTCAATTCTTAAAAAATAATCAAGGTGCTACTGAAACAACAGAAAAGCTAATATCAAGGCTATTATCAAGTAATTAAAGTTTAGCTATTGTGAATGGTACACATTAAAACTAACTTTTTTGTAGATTTAATAGAAATTATCAAGAATTAATTTCATTTTTTCTATAGAATCATTAATCATCATTAATACTTTAAATTTACCTGCTCTCTATGGATTTAAAATTTCTAGACTTTGAACAACCAATCGCTGAACTCGAAGCGAAAATTGAAGAACTTCGGAAGGTGGAGTTTGATAATGAAATAAATATTTCTGACACACTTAAACAATTAGAAGAAAAAAGTGAGCAGTTAACTGAATCAATTTTTGCAAAATTATCGGATTGGCAGATTTCACAATTATCTAGACACCCTAGACGGCCGTATACGCTAGATTATATAAATCATATGTTTACTGATTTTCATGAGTTACATGGTGATAGAGCTTTTGCAGACGACTCGGCTATTGTATGTGGACTAGCTAAGTTAGAGGGGCAGCCAGTTATGGTTATTGGGCATCAAAAAGGCCGTGATACAAAAGAAAAAGTTTATCGTAACTTTGGTATGCCAAGGCCTGAAGGTTATCGTAAAGCTCTGAGAATGATGAAAATGGCAGAACGATTTCATATTCCTATTATTTGTTTGATTGATACCCCAGGTGCTTATCCTGGAATTGGTGCTGAAGAGCGTGGACAAAGTGAGGCGATTGCTACAAATTTATTTGAGATGTCTAAACTAAGAACACCTATCATTTGTACTGTGATTGGTGAGGGTGGTTCTGGCGGAGCATTAGCTATTGGGGTGGGGGATAGGTTAATCATGCTGGAATATAGTACCTATTCAGTGATTTCTCCCGAAGGGTGTGCTTCTATTCTGTGGAAAAGTGCGGATAAATCTAAATTAGCCGCAGAAGCGATGGGAATAACTTCAGATAGAGTTCGGGAGCAAGGTTTTTTAGATGAAGTGGTTCGGGAGCCGTTAGGTGGAGGTCATAGAAATCATCATAAAATTGCTTTAAATTTACGTAAAACCTTGATTAAATTTCTTGATGAACTTAATAAGGAAGATCTGGAACAAATGTTGGAAAAGCGTTTTCAACGTATTATGGATTACGGCTCATTTTCAGAGGATATTATTTAATAAAATATAAAATCATTTTTTTATGATTTTTTTTAAAGACCGGCCTATGCCGGTCTTTTTCGTTCAATATGCTTACACAACAAACTGTTATCTCTATATTGCCAGCTGAAACTGGAAAGGTTTTTATTGCTTATAGTGGAGGAGTCGATTCGCATGTGCTACTTCACTTGGTTTGCTCGGTGGAGCAGCTAAAGTTAAAAACTACGGCTGTTTATATAAACCATGGATTACAACAAGAAGCTGAACAATGGGCATTACATTGCGAAGCAGTTTCTTTAGATTTAGGTGTGAAATTTCAGTGCATCAATGTAAATGCACAAAAGACTATTGGAAAAAGTCTTGAGGAAATAGCACGAGAAGCTCGATATACCGCTTTTAAATCTTTATTAGATAAACAGGATATTCTGCTTTTAGCTCAACATCGTGAAGATCAAATGGAAACAGTTTTATTACAGCTTTTCCGTGGTGCAGGAGTAAAAGGTCTTTCTGGAATGCCTTTGTCAGCAGTGTTTGGTACTGGGAAAATGTTACGCCCTTTTTTGGATGTTTCAAAAAATGAAATTATTTACTATGCAGAGGAAAATAAGTTGCAATGGATTGAAGATCCAAGCAATAAAAGTGATATATTTGACCGAAATTTTTTACGTAACCAGATTATTCCTCAGTTAAAAGACCGGTGGCCAGCACTAGATAAAACTATTGCCCGTTCTGCGCGACACTGTGCAAAAAGTGAATATATATCACAAGAATTAGCAAAACAGTTGTTTAATGGTGTTTTTAATAAAAATGACCAAACGATAGATATTACTAAGTTGCTTGATTTAGATACTGATCAACAGCAATTAGTGATTAGACAATGGTTTCAGCTTATGAAGTTAAGAATGCCTTCAGAAAAAAAATTAGAGAAAATTTTATCTGAAGTTGTTCAGTCAAAGGCATCTGCAAATCCTGAGATACAAGAACAAGGACACTACGTTAAGCGTTACCGAAATAAACTGTATTGCTTAAACCAAGCAATTATTGATCAGGCGATGGAGAATAAAACCTGGCTAGGCGACGCAAAGTGGGTAGATCTTAATAATGGGTTTAGCTTAACAAGGGAGGATTCTTTAGAAGGAATTCCCAAAACCTTGTGGCATAAGTCAGAAATTAGTATAAAGTTTCGAGAAGGTTCAGAAAAAATAAAATTACCAGGGCGAAACGGCCAACATTCTCTTAAAAAATTATTCCAGGAAAAATCTATTCCGCCGTGGGAAAGGGTTCAGGTGCCTTTGATTTTTCTAAATGATCAATTAGCTGCTATTTCTAACCTATGGATTAGTGCTGATTTTTATAGTGAAGATAAAGACGGCTGTTATCGAATTAAGTACTCTGAAATAAAATAAAAACTTGCTCAGTTCATTAAAATATAATTATTTTTTGTTGGGGGTATTATAAGCTATTAAATCAAAGCAGAATCATGCAACATATTATTGAGCTAGATGAAGAAACAGAACAAGGTCTAAGAAACTATAGTTTGAGTAGTGGTGAAACTAAAAAGACTATTTTAGCCAGTGCAGTTAAAGAGTTTTTACAGCAACACTCAAAACAAAAAAGTTTAGAGCAGGCATTAAAGTCCTTTGTAATTAATTCAGATGGTTTTAAACTGGATAGAGAATGTGCTAATAAACGATGAGTATCCGTTTTAAAAACGAAACGGCTAATGTATTGGATGAAAGTTGGGATTAATCAACAGAAGTACAAGATATGGCTTGGCTTGATTTTTAAATTATTTGTTTTTTCTTAAAAATAATAATTTAAACTGATTAATGGCGGAGAGGCAGGGATTCGAACCCTGGGAGGGCTACAAACCCTCAACGGTTTTCAAGACCGCCGCCTTCGGCCGCTCAGCCACCTCTCCTAAAGATCCGGTATGATACTACAAGTTATTTTTTATATCTAGCCTAAAATTTTATTTTTCTTGGGTAAAGGTGTTTTTTAGTTTTTCAAAGCTTCTTTGTTATTTAATATTTTACTCATTAAAGTAATCAAAATTTTACTTTCTAAAATTAGCATGTAGAACATATACTTATAATAAAAAAAGCCGCTTGGATACTTCTAAACGATTAGGATACCATATTAGGATACCATATTAAGTAATTGATATTAAATCTAATGTCTTTTTGTCTAGAAGACCAAGCGGTTAGTACTATCTCCAATTAAATTATATACTATTTAAAAGAATTTTTTGCTTGGTTGGGGTTTATAAAATATAAACTTAAAGTTTATTTATAATAGCGTGATAGACATCAATAATGAAACAATAAAATAGTTAATTAAAATGGGTGGATTATCTACTTCTAGTTGCCTTATAACTTGTTCAAGATTTACTGCACCATTGTCAGTTATGCTTGGGCGGTGCCCGAAAGCCTCATTTATTCCATGTAAACCCTGGTTTCTTGCGTTCCATCCGCGTGTAATGGATAGGGGTTCATAACGATTTTGAGCAGATTCTCAGTACATTTATCACTAATAATAAGGATAGCTTTAACTAAAAATAAAATTGAAATAATAGCTGTGGAGATAAAAAAATATACTACTGAGGTGTTCGTCAAAGACATTTGAAGATATTTTTTGTTATTAATACAGTTAATACTTATATAATTTATTTACTTTATTTTACCTATATAACAAATAAACTTATGGATACAAAAATGATTTTTTCTACTACACCTGATGTTCCCGGAAGAGAAATTAGTGAAAACCTTGGCGTTGTTGCAGGCAATATAGTTCAGTCAAAACATGTTGGGCGAGATTTTATGGCTGGATTAAAGGGTATTATCGGGGGTGAAATTGCAGGGTACACAGAAATGTTGGCTGATGCTCGTGATAAAGCGATTGAAAGAATGGTTGATGAGGCACAGAAAAGAGATGCAGATGCCGTTGTGAACATTCGATTTACAACGAGTGCAATTATGTCAAATGCTTCTGAAATGCTTGCTTACGGTACAGCAGTCAAGCTAAAACCATAGAGATTTATGGGTTTTTGTTGATTGAAAGAATCAGCATTATTTATCTGGACTGTACAACGAAACGATTGTTTTTGAATAATAAAGCTAATGACAATAAACATTAATTTGAAAACAGTGGCGAATGGTGGCTTATTAGATCGTCGGTTTTTTCTTAAAAAAGGGATTGCTTTTTCTGTTGCTACACTGGCTTCTGACTCACTACTTGCGGAAACAGAAAAATACCGCCAACCATGGATGGAAAAACCAGGCGACTCATTTAGTAATTATGGTCAGCCTTCTGTTTATGAAAAAGAAGCTATTCGCTGGACGATGGCTAATAATGCCGCTGCGGGAAATGGTGTTTCCTGGACGCCTTTACAAAACTTAGAAGGGACAATAACACCCAATGGATTGCATTTTGAGCGGCATCATAATGGCGTCCCACAAATTGACCCAAAAATACACCAGTTACTCATTCATGGAGAGGTAAAAAAACCTTTAGTTTTTGATATGGGTTCTTTGCTGCGTTACCCGATGGTTTCACGACAGTGTTTTATTGAATGTGGCGGGAATAGTAATGCTGGGTGGAGGGATGAACCGATACAAACAGCTGTAGGCTATTTTCACGGCATGGTCTCTTGCAGTGAATGGACAGGTGTTCCTTTAAAAGTTTTACTCAATGAAGCAAAAATAACATCTCGCGCAAAGTGGGTGATCGTTGAAGGGGGTGATGCTTCAATAATGAATGTGAGTATTCCTTTAGAAAAAATCATGGATGATTGCTTTTTGGCTATCTACCAAAATGGAGAACGAATCAGACCTGAAAATGGTTATCCACTAAGATTGATTGCACCAGGGTGGGAAGGGGTGGTAAACGTAAAATGGTTGCGCCGATTACATTTAAGTAATAGACCCACTATGTCAAGAAATGAAACATCTAAATATACTGAATTATTACTATCCGGTAAGGCTAGGCAATTTACCTTTGTGATGGAGGCAAAGTCTTTAATTACTAATCCATCTTACGGGCATCAATTAGATAAAACTGGTTTTTACCAAATTAGTGGTTTAGCTTGGAGTGGTCGAGGAAAAATTGTAAAAGTGGAGGTTTCAGTTGATGGTGGAAAAACCTGGGGAGAGGCTGAATTACAAGAATCCGTACTTTCAAAGTGTTTTACCCGTTTTCGAATTCCATGGCATTGGATGGGAGGGAAAGCGGTACTAAAAAGCCGGGCAACTGATGAAACGGGTTATGTGCAACCTGAGCGAGAAAAGTTAATTAGAGAAAGAGGTAAAAATGGTTACTTCCACTACAATGCTATTGTAAGTTGGAAAATTACCAATAAAGGCGAAATTTCGCATATTTATGCGTAAATTTACTTTTTTCTTGTTTTTCTGCCTGAGTAGTAATTTATTAGCGGTAGATAATCAACCGAATTTAGGAAAAAATGCATCAAAAGACTTGATTAAACAATGGGATATAGATATATTTGTTGATGGTAAAGGGTTGCCAAAAGGGCAGGGAACAGCTCATAAAGGAAAAGAAGTGTATGAAAAATACTGTTTGTCCTGTCACGGTGTTGATGGTTCAGGGGATAGCGCAGATGAATTGGCAGGCGCAATGCATTCTTTAACCGATAACTCGCCTGATAAAATTATTGGAACATACTGGCCTTATGCAACGACAATTTTTGACTTTACACGTCGATCCATGCCCCTTGATGCACCAGGTATTTTAAATAATAATCAATTGTATGCGGTAACGGCCTATCTTTTATATTTAAACGGAATCATTAAACGAGATAAGGTCATTAATTCAAGCTCTTTACCGAAAGTCAACATGCCCAATAGAAGAGGGTTTATCAATATTTATCAACAGGAAATAGAAAATGACTAAAATACTCGCTTTTTCTGGTAGCAGTCGAAAACAGTCGGTTAATAAAAAACTAGTTCAAATTGCCGCATCAGCAGCTGAAAAACAAGGAGCTAGTGTGACAGTGATAGATTTAATTGATTTTCCTATGCCAATATTTAATCAGGATTTAGAAGCTGAGCAGGGAATGCCTACAAAAGCTCACGAATTTAAAAAGCTTTTAGTAGAACATGATGGCTTTCTTATAGCATCACCCGAGTATAACAGTGCATTCAGCCCTTTATTAAAAAATGTGATTGATTGGGCATCTCGTGCAGAGTCTGATGATGAACCTCCTTTACTGGCTTATAGAGGAAAAGTTGCTTCTATTATGGCTGCATCTCCAGGTGGGTTAGGGGGAATAAGAGGGTTGGTATTTTTAAGAATGCTTTTAAATAATATAGGTGTGACAGTTTTGCCAGAGCAACAGGCCATACCAATGGCATTTAAAGCCTTTGGAGAGGATGGTAAATTAGCAGATAAAAAGCAGCAGCAAGCTGTAGAAAAGTTAGGTCTTAATTTAGTTAACCTTTTAGAAAAGTTAAAAGCTTAATTATTTAATTTTTTGGAGATATATAATGATAGAAAGCAATCAAGTCCATATATCAGACCTATCAATTTTATTAATTGAGCCTTCAAGAACGCAGTTAAAAGTCATTAAGAACCATTTGACTGAAGAAGGTATTGTCAACATAGATTGTGTGACTTCTGGTATAGAGGCTATAGAAGCAATTTCAAATTATCAATCTGACCTAATTGTTAGCAGTATGTATTTGGCTGATATGACTGCGGTAGATTTGATTGGAAAAATAAAAAAAATTGATAAAGCTAAAAATATTCCCTTCATGTTAATTTCAAGTGAGCTAAGGCTCTCAGTTTTAGAGCCAATCCGTCAAGCGGGTGTTATTGCTATCCTACCGAAACCATTTAATCATGATGACTTAAAACGTGCCTTAAGAACAACGATTGAATATATAGATCCTAGTGAATTGATGCTTGAAAGCTTTGAGGTTGAAGATTTACGGGTATTGGTTGTTGATGATAGTTTAACGGCTAGAAAACATATCATGCATGTTTTAAAGGGTATGGGTATTATACAAATCACTCAAGCAGAAAATGGGCGAGAAGGTGTAGATATTTTTAGTCAATCAGAAAGAGGGTTTGATTTAATTGTGACCGATTTAAATATGCCTGAAATGGATGGTATAGAGCTGACAGAAACAATTAGAACGGAATTAGACAATCCGTATATTCCAATTTTAATGGTGACTAGTGAGCATAACGAAGCACGATTAAATAATGTGCATCAAGCTGGCATCACAAGTATTTTCGATAAACCGTTTGATCCTCATACAGTAAAAGAGGTTCTGAAACGGGTGCTAGATGAAATTTGATTTTTTATTATCAATAAATTAAAAGCTATAACTTTAGTATGAGCCACCTTAATAAAATTAATATCTCCGAATTATCTATTTTACTTGTTGAGCCCTCAAAAACTCAGTTAAAGATTATTACAAAACATTTGGCAGAAGAGGGTATTCTAAATATAGAATGCGCAACTTCAGGTGAGCAAGTTTTAAAGGCGCTGGAAAAATATCAACCTGATTTAATCATTAGTAGCATGTATTTGGCTGATATGACTGCAACAGAGTTAGTGAAAGAAATTAAAAGCTCTGCTAAACATAGTGAAATACCCTTTATGTTAATTTCAAGTGAAGTTCGTTTTTCTGCATTAGACCCTATTCGTCAAGCGGGTGTGATTGCCATTTTGCCCAAGCCATTTAGTCATGAAGATTTAAAAAGAGCATTGCGAACAACGATTGATTATATAGACCCAGAAGAACTAAGCCTTGAACATTATGATATTGAAGATGTAAGAGTGCTTGTGGTTGATGATAGTTTAATGGCTAGAAAACATATTACACGGGTTCTAAATAGTATGGGTATTACACAAATAACCCATGCTAAAGATGGAAAAGAAGGGGTTAATATTTTCAGTCAATCAGAAGATGCCTTTGATTTAATTGTGACAGATTATAATATGCCTGAAATGGATGGGCAGCAGTTAACAGAAACGATTAGAAATGTATTGAATAACCCTTATATTCCCATCTTGATGGTAACTAGTGAGGAGAATGAAGCACGGTTAAGTAATGTTCAGCAAGCTGGAATATCTGGAATTTGTGATAAACCCTTTGAGCCTGAAACGGTAAAAGAAATATTGTGTAGAGTTTTGGATCAGCAATAGCTGAATAATGAGATTGTTTTGTAAGCAAAAAAACGAGTTGTGTTTTATCATGTAGAATGCTATAAAACCTAGTGGCTTGAATATTAAGGAGCCTCTGATCAAGTCCGATTAGAATTTAGCGCAGAAAAAACGATCGCTATTTTTCACGAAGTGAGACGTAATAGTCACTCTATTGCGCCGATCTTCGT
>CAZZIX010000047.1:2821-13685 GCA_964654345.1 uncultured Methylomarinum sp. | reverse complement strand
GGACAACCTCTGGTTTATTGGTACATAATCAAAATGATGTTGGGATTATGGGGTCATTACCAGCACAGATAGACAAAACTTTGTTGTCTTCCTGGAAAAATAGTGTATCAACACCGCAAGATCAGTTAGTACAAGAGATTTTAGATGTTTTGCCTAATGATAGCCCTTGTGTTGTTAATAAAGAAGTAAAAAGGGCGTTAGCAGAAGTAGTGCGTCAGCATTACACAACAAATCCGCAAGCGCTTGGAATGCAAGCTCAAGGAAATGTGGTTCCTGAAACAGTTGGAAATCACCAATAAATCATGGGTGAATAACAGAACTAAGGCTTTATTTAATTAAAACGATTCAAGGGAATATCTCGTTTTTTTTTATTTTAAACCCTCAAAGAAAGAATGGTTTTATAGCTAGTAAATTGACATCAAAGCATATTTTGTTTTAAAGTGCTGACTGTAAAAATAATTTAAACAATAATAATTTTGGAGTACATAACATGGCAACACCATTAATTCAAATGGCAATAGACGCATTAGATTTTGACGCATCAGTAGCATTGGCAGAAGAAGTCGCAGACTACGTTGATATTTTTGAGATCGGTACACCATGCATAAAGCATAATGGCGTCGCTTTGGTAGAAGAGTTGAGATCACGCTTCCCAGACAAACTACTTTTAGTCGATCTAAAAACAATGGATGCAGGCGAATATGAATCAACCCCATTTTATGCAGCAGGTGCAGATATTTGTACAGTACTTGGTGTATCTGGTTTAGCAACATGTTCAGGTGTTATCAAAGCAGCAAAAGCACATGGTGGCGAAGCGCAAATTGATTTGATTAACGTAGAAGACAAAGCGGGCTGTGCAGCTGCGACAGTAGAAGCTGGAGCGCAAATCATAGGGATTCATACAGGACTTGATGCACAAGCAGCAGGAGAAACACCTTTTAATGACTTAAGTGATATTTTAGCGCTTGGATTACCCGTGCGTATCTCAATTGCTGGTGGTATTAATCACTCAACAGTACAAGATGTAGTTCGTGCTGGAGCAAACATTATAGTTGTTGGCGCGGCAATTTATGGTGCAGCATCACCTGCAGACTCAGCACGTGAAATTCGTGAATTAGTCGACGCAGCATAAAACTAAAGTATTTGTCTGCAATAATTAAGATTTACGTGGAAAATGACAAATAACCCAAGACAACTTTTATTTTAAGTGTTTGTAGATACTTAAGTTTTGGTGTTATATTTTGTTTTTTTAGAATATGAGATTATTGCTTGCTTTGAAAGTATGGTAGGTAGAGGGTGAGGATTTAATAATAAACTGAAGTTTGACCCAGAATTTTTTACATTAAGATTGATAAAATATATGAGGCTTAGGAGCTATAACTATTTTGTTAGCATTGTGTGGAGAGTCAAATTTGTATTTATTATGTCCTCACTCCTGCAAGAAAGGCTATTTTCAAGCTTTATTAGGGATTATCGTAGTATTCACAGTTTTTCCGGTTTTAAAGTTAAGGTAGAAAGGCATAGAGACAAAGGCAAAGAGACGAGATGATTAATGTATCGTTCTCAAAGGTCATAGATGACCCGTAAAATAATAACGAGCAAAATAGAGGAATAATTTGATGAAAGGTTTGTTAGCAATGTTACCGTTTTTCTCTGATAAGCAATCTGTATCAACGGTTGAGAAAAACCAGGAAGATTCTCTAGAGCGGGTAAGTGAAGCAAAAGGAATGACGAGGGTATCTAAATATGTAAATAGCTTGCCCGTTGTGACAGGGGTTGATAAATACTTAGGTCGCCAAGAAGATAGAGTAGTTGTATATCAAGGGTCAACTAAAGTAGAAAAGTATTTAGAAAATATTCCAAAAAAAACAGGGGTTATGTCGTATTTAGAGGCTAATGAATCTAATGTCCAGACAGGCGTTGAAAAATACTTAAAAAATCAGGACGATTCACCTGTAAGTAAAGTTACAAAATACATGGTAAACCAGTTGGTTGTTAATGGAAAATCACCTAAAACCAGTAGTGTAGAAAAGTATTTGCGTAAACAGAGTTCCTCTACTAAAGATGAGAGATGCACAAGTAGTATTGAACAATATATAGAAAAATATGTTTCTACTATAGAAGCAACTACAGTTGGAAAATATATTTCTAAGAAAGAACAAGCCTCAAGGATTAGTTTTGATGTAACTGGTGTAGGTAAATATCAATTAGAGCAAGAGGCTTTAGTAAGAAAAAAAGCGGCTGAAGATATTGTGTCGAGGTATTTAAAGGAGCAGGCTATCATTGCAAAAGAAAAGAATATTGCTGAAATTGAAGCGGCAGAAGTTGCTGAAAGAGAGGCAAGACTTGCGGAAAGTATAGTTCAACTTGAAATGGAAGACGATAAAGATTTAAGTACTGTTGCTCAGTATGTAAAAAAACAGGCGGTTTTGGATCAAGATAAGCCAGCTGTTACAAAAGTAACTAAATATTTAGTTAATAAAATTGTAGAAGCAAGTAAAAAACCAGCTGTAAGTGGAGTAGAAAAATATTTAACAGGACAGAATGTTTCTGCTAACTCAGTGCCAGTGCTGAGTAGTGTGGAAAAATACCTTAAAAAACAGTTAATAGCAGAAAAGACAGCACCAGTAGCAAGTGGTGTGGCTAAATATATTTCGAAAAAGAAAGTAACTGATTTACATAAACCTGGAATGAGCAGTGTAGATAGGTATATGGCTAAAGTAAGGTCGGTTGTGAACTCTGTTGCAATTGAGAATAAAAAAAGCCTAGAAGGGGAATTTATCCCTGCTGGAGAAGAGGCTGGCGAGAGTAGTAGTGTTGAAAAATATTTAGATGAAAAAGCAGTGGTAGAAAGAGAATCCAAACCTTCAGGTGTTGCTCAATATTTAGATAATCGTACAGATGTGATAAAAGAACAACCTGTTTCAACAAAAGTTGAGGTTTATTTGGAGAAGCAATCTGTTGCTGAAAGAGAGACAAAGGGATCAAGTGTAGAGCAATACTTGGCTAAAAATGTTATTTCAAATGATCGTTCTAATGTCCTCGTAGAAACTGATGCTAATGAGGTGGTTGAAGAGGATGCAGTGATGGTGACGGGTGTTGAAAAATATTTACAGTCAAAACCAGATATAATAGAAGAAACTGTTGAATTGTCAGGTGTAGATAGATACATGGTTAATAAATTAAGTATAGATAAAGAGGCTGCTATAGCAAAAGCAACAGGTGTTGAGAGATATTTGATGAATACAATGAGCTAAACCTTAAAAATAATTGTTTATATTTTTTCTAAAATGCTGCTTTATGTGGCATTTTTTTTGAGTAAAATAATTTATTTATTTAAGCAATAGAGTTGAATTATAAACACCATTTTTTTGTAGGTTTATGCATTTTGTTTTGGAAAAATGGATAAATAAGATACCTTTCTCTGTGTTGTAAAAAAACAAATTGAATGAAAGATAATAAAAAAGGATGGGATTAGATTTACAAAGTGAATTATTAAAAATAATTATATTTGATTCACAATTGCTTGTTAGCAGACGGTTGTATGGTTTATTTTCTTGTTTATACATGTGTTTTGTTGTCAGTTGTCAATTTACCACAATTTATTTTGTAGAGTAAGCGGCATCAATGGATTAGTCTTTAACTTGATTGGTTGCACCAAAGTGGCGCACATTAAAAGTTAAGAATATTTTGATACTATGTGTAGAGCCAAGTTAGCATTTTGCACCAACGACGGGCATTGACAATTCCCTACAAACTGATTTAAAGTTACGCTTCGTAACAAATGCTTATAAATTTGTAAGTACGTAACAAATTCGTAATAAAAATAATTGGAGTACATAACATGGCAACACCATTAATTCAAATGGCAATAGACGCATTAGATTTTGACGCATCAGTAGCATTGGCAGAAGAAGTCGCAGACTACGTTGATATTTTTGAGATCGGTACACCATGCATAAAGCATAATGGCGTCGCTTTGGTAGAAGAGTTGAGATCACGCTTCCCAGACAAACTACTTTTAGTCGATCTAAAAACAATGGATGCAGGCGAATATGAATCAACCCCATTTTATGCAGCAGGTGCAGATATTTGTACAGTACTTGGTGTATCTGGTTTAGCAACATGTTCAGGTGTTATCAAAGCAGCAAAAGCACATGGTGGCGAAGCGCAAATTGATTTGATTAACGTAGAAGACAAAGCGGGCTGTGCAGCTGCGACAGTAGAAGCTGGAGCGCAAATCATAGGGATTCATACAGGACTTGATGCACAAGCAGCAGGAGAAACACCTTTTAATGACTTAAGTGATATTTTAGCGCTTGGATTACCCGTGCGTATCTCAATTGCTGGTGGTATTAATCACTCAACAGTACAAGATGTAGTTCGTGCTGGAGCAAACATTATAGTTGTTGGCGCGGCAATTTATGGTGCAGCATCACCTGCAGACTCAGCACGTGAAATTCGTGAATTAGTCGACGCAGCATAAGGAATAGAAAATGCATCAACAACTTGTTTTAGAAAAAATCACAGGTATATTACAGGCAACGGAAAGCTCGTATGATGAAAAATTAACTGCAATGCTTGATAAAGCAAAGCGCATTTTTATTTCAGGTGCTGGACGCTCGAAACTTGTTGGTAATTTCTTTGCCATGAGGTTGGTGCATAGTGGATATGAAGTTAGCGTTGTCGGTGAAATAGTAACACCTAGTATAAAAAAAGGTGACCTGTTGATAGTTATTTCAGGCTCAGGTGAGACAGAACAACTAATAGCATTTACTAAAAGTGCCAAAAAAATAGGTGCAGATATCATGCTGATATGTTCGAAAGAGAAATCAACTATTGGCGATCTAGCTGATGGTGTTTTTCAAATAGGGACATCAGAACTTTATGGAAAAGTTCATGGTATGCCTATGGGGACGGTCTTTGAATTATCAACACTTATATTTCTTGAATCCACAGTTTCTCATATGATTCATGATAAAGGGATAGAAGAAGAAGTTATGAGAGAAAGGCACGCAAATTTAGAATAATAATTACTAGCTTATAAGCATTAGGGGAGTGAGTGATATATATCGCTTACTCAACCTTTACTCAGATAATTATCAGATTTCAATCAAAGTAAACAATATACAGTTAAAATCAGAAGTGATTAAAAATATAAGATTTACTGAATTGAACTGAATAATGCACACGAAAATCACTTTTAGGAGAAGAATAAGATGTCTTCACGTCGAAATTTAGCAAACGCAATCCGTGCTTTAACCATGGATGCAGTTCAGAAAGCAAAATCAGGTCACCCAGGTGCACCAATGGGTATGGCAGATATTGCCGAAGTATTGTGGAATGACCACATGAAGCATAACCCAACAAGTCCAGAATGGGCAGACCGTGATCGCTTTGTTTTATCGAATGGCCATGGTTCCATGTTGATCTATTCAATTTTACATCTGACTGGTTATGATTTGGCAATGGAGCAGTTGGCATCATTTCGTCAACTGCATTCTCAATGCGCAGGACACCCTGAATATGGCTATGCACCAGGAATTGAAACTACCACAGGCCCATTAGGTCAAGGTATAACAAATGGAGTTGGTTTTGCGATGGCGGAAAAGCTAATGGCAGACCAGTTCAACAAACCTGGGCACGAAATTGTAGATCATAATACTTATGTTTTCTTAGGTGATGGTTGCTTGATGGAAGGTATTTCACATGAAGCATGTGCATTGGCTGGGACTTGGGGTTTAGGTAATTTAATCGCATTCTGGGATGATAACAATATCTCAATTGATGGACATATAGATGGCTGGTATACGGATGATACAGTCAAACGTTTTGAAGCTTATGGCTGGCATGTGGTTTCTGTAGATGGGCATGATCCTGATGCAATTAATGCAGCGATAAATGAAGCAAAATCAGTAAAAGACAAACCATCAATGATTTGCTGTAAAACTATCATTGGTTTTGGTTCACCAAATAAAAGTGGAAGCCATGATTGTCATGGTGCTGCTTTGGGTGATGAAGAAGTTGCACTAACTCGTAAAGAGCTAGGCTGGGAGCATGAACCCTTTGTTATTCCTGATGATGTATATGCAGGTTGGGATGCTAAAGAAAAAGGAGCTAAAGCTGAAGCAGATTGGAATACAAAATTTGATGCTTATGCAGCTGAATATCCAGAGCTTGCAGCAGAATTTAAACGTCGTATGGCAGGTGAATTACCAGCAAATTGGAAACAAGCATCAGATGCATTGATTGCAGAGGCAAATGACAAGAAAGAAAACCTTGCTAGTCGCCAATCATCACAAAAAAGCATTGCTGGTTTAGCGCCGACTTTACCTGAATTTTTGGGTGGTTCAGCTGATTTGACAGGTTCAAACCTGACTAGTTGTGACAGTTTTACGCATGTGAGCGGAAAAGAAATGGGTAACTATATTTCTTATGGTGTGCGTGAATTTGGTATGTTTGCCATTATGAATGGCATGACTTTGCATGGTGGTTTTATACCTTATGGCGGAACATTTCATATGTTCTCTGATTATGCTAAAAGTGCATTGCGCATGGCAGCATTAATGAAAATCCGTACCATTTCTGTATTAACACATGATTCAATTGGACAAGGTGAAGATGGGCCAACACATCAGCCTGTTGAAAATACTTCAGCAATGCGACTAATACCAAATA
Source organism: uncultured Methylomarinum sp. (assembly GCA_964654345.1). Classification (GTDB taxonomy): domain Bacteria; phylum Pseudomonadota; class Gammaproteobacteria; order Methylococcales; family Methylomonadaceae; genus QPIN01. Next base: position 7,007 of record CAZZIX010000047.1, on the reverse strand, counting down.
TGGATGTTTGGCGTCCTGCAGATTCAACAGAAACAGCCGTTGCATGGATAAAGGCGATTGAACGAATGGATGGGCCAACAAGCTTGGTTCTGAGTCGTCAAGGACTTCCATTTATAGAGCGGACAGCAGATCAAATAGCAGCAATAGATAAAGGTGCTTATGTAATATCAGAAGCAAAAGGTGCTGCAGATGTTATTTTGATTGCAACAGGGTCAGAAGTAGATTTAGCAATTAAATCACAGGCAGAACTTTCTGGTACAGGAGTCCAAGCAAGAGTTGTATCTATGCCATCTACCAGTGTATTTGATCGTCAGGATCAGGCATATAAGGACAGTGTGTTGACACCAGGTGTTAAACGTGTTGCTATTGAGGCGGGCGTGACAGATTACTGGCGTAAATATGTAGGCCTAGAAGGTGGAGTTGTCGGTATTGATACTTTTGGTGAATCAGCACCAGGTGGAGATGTGATGAAACACTTCGGCTTTACTGTAGAAAACGTGGTAAAGAATGTTAAAAGCGTTCTTTAAATTAAATAATCTATTTTAAAAACATAATATTTTAGATTGTAGTTAGCCCTTTTTTAATTAGTAAGGGCTAACTTGAATTAATATAATAATAACTAAAATAATTGCTTGTAAAATAAAGTTATATCATGGGGAAATAGACGTGAATATTAGTAAATTAACAAATGGCTTGTTGGTTTCGTTATTATTAACCGCTTCAGTAGCGGGGGCAGATGATGATTATCCAGCAACTGATTTTCAACCGAAAGTGGTTTTTCAAGATTCTGATTATAAACACTCCGGATCTTCTTCATCCTCAAAAGCTAAGTCTGCTGATGCAGGTGAAGTCAGTGTTGCTGATTCAAATTATCCTGCGGCTAATTTTGAGCCAGAAGTTTTGTATAAGGATGAAGATTATAAGCATAAGGCTGGCAATGTGAGTTCAACATCTTCATCTACAAGTAGCAGTAGCTCTTCTACTTCTAGTGCTGAAGTAAACTCTGAAAGTTCTGATGAATCATCACTTAACTTAATTATTGGCTTGGCACTTCTTGCTGTGGCAGGTTTTGTTTTCTACAGAAACAATGCCAGTAATAAAGGACCTGCTAAAAGGAAAGTAATTAAAAAGAAAAAGGCAGCTAAGAAATTTGCTGAGTCTTCAGTAAGAGCAAGTACTGATGGTGTTGTAAGTGGTGTTTCTAAATATTTAGAAGGAAAAGTGGGAGCAACACCAAGTGGAGTAGCAAAATATTTAGAGGAAAAAAATACTTCTGTTAGCCGTGTTTCAAAATATGTTGCCAAGCAAAAGATTTCTGCTAGGGTGGCTTCAGTAACTGGAGTGGAAAAATACTTGAAAGATAAAGGCTAAAGTAAATGGAGGAAAATTACTTATTAGCACTTATTGTTTCTTTCTTATTTGGTTTTGTTCTATTCAGAAAGGATAAAGCTGATCCAGAAGAGTCAAAAGAAATAAAACATACTTTATCAGCTAGAGACTCGAGCGTTAGCGGTGTAGAGAAATATTTAAATAAACATAATATTTCTGCTAACTCAAAAGATGGGTTGTCCGGAGTCTCAAAATATTTACAAGAAAAGGAAAGCTTGAATATCGAACTAGAAAAAAGTGTAGCAGTAAGTAGTGTTGAAAAATATTTAGCAACTAAAGAAAAAGATTCACCAGTGAGTAGCGTAAGTAAATATATGGCAAAGAAAACTATTCATGAGAAAAAAAGAGCTAAAGAAAATGTATCTGGGGTTGAAAAGTATTTAAAAAAGAACGATTAGTTTAATAGTTTTCAACTTGATAATTTCCTCTCATCCCGCGTTTGTAATATTCGAGATACAATTACACAAGGAAGTGTAAATCATATTCAGCTTTTAAAGCTGTTCATATACATTAGATTCAGAAATATCAAAAAAACAATTCTAATGTTATATCAAATTAATTTTTAATTATAGATAGGTACTAACCATGGCTAATTTATTAGATCAACTAAAAGCAGTAACAGTTGCTGTTGCTGATACAGGTGATATTAACGCAATTAAAGAATTTACACCTCGTGATGCAACTACAAATCCTTCCTTAATTACGATGGCTGCTCAAATGCCTGAGTATCAAGAAATTGTTGATAATACATTAAAAGGGGCTATTGACACGCTTGGTGATTCGGCAAGTGAAGCAGATGTCGTGACACTTGCTTTTGATCGATTAGCTGTTTCATTTGGCCTTAAAATTCTAGAGATTATTCCAGGCCGTGTTTCAACAGAAGTTGATGCTCGCTTATCTTTCGATACAGAAGCGACTATTGCAAAAGGTCGTGAGATAATTGAACAGTATAAAGTTGCTGGAATTTCTAAAGTTAGAATTTTGATTAAAATTGCGTCAACGTGGGAAGGAATTCAAGCGGCGGCTGTTTTAGAAAAAGAAGGGATTTCTTGTAATCTAACATTGTTGTTTGGTATGCACCAAGCAATTGCTTGTGCTGAAAACAATATTACATTGATTTCACCATTTGTTGGACGTATTCTTGATTGGTATAAAAAAGATACGGGTCGGGATTCATATGAAGCATCAGAAGACCCTGGTGTAGTTTCAGTAACAGAAGTTTATAATTATTACAAAAAATTTGATTATAAAACTGAAGTGATGGGAGCTAGTTTCCGTAACTTAGGAGAAATTACTGAGTTAGCAGGGTGTGATTTGTTAACTATATCACCAGCTTTACTTTCCGACTTGCAGGCAACAGAAGGCGATTTGCCTCGTAAGCTGGATCCAGAAAAAGCTAAAGCAATGAATATTCAAAAAATTTCTATGGATAAAGCTACTTTTGAAAAGATGCATGCAGATAACCAGATGGCTACTGATAAATTAGCAGAAGGAATTGATGGCTTTGAAAAAGCCTTAGTTTCACTAGAAGAATTATTAGCTTCTAGGTTAGCAAAAATTACTGTAGGAGCTTAAATTGATTTAGTGATATCTGTTTTTTATGGGTATCACTTATTTTAATTTTCTGATTTATCAATACTTTGTATTGATACTGGATTTATATAACAAATAGATTTAAATTATGTCACAAAAAATATTAGACGTCGTAAAACCAGGTGTTGTCACTGGTGATGATGTTCAAAAAATCTTTGCAATTTGTAAAGAAAATGCGTTTGCATTACCTGCAGTTAATTGTATAAATACTGATTCGGTTAATGGTGCATTAGAAGCAGCAGCTAAAGTGAAAGCCCCAGTAATAATTCAGTTTTCTAATGGCGGAGCAGCTTTTGTTGCGGGTAAAGGGTTAAAACTTGAAGGTCAAGGCAATGCAATCCTTGGTGCTATTTCAGGTGCAAAGCATGTACATACTGTCGCAGAATCGTATGGAGTTCCTGTGATTTTACATACTGATCATTGTGCAAAAAAACTACTTCCTTGGATTGATGGTTTATTAGATGCGGGTGAAAAATTCTTTGCTGAAACTGGCAAGCCCTTATTCAGTTCACATATGTTAGATTTATCTGAGGAAAGCTTGGAAGAAAATATTGCGATATGTGGGAAATATTTAGAGCGCATGTCGAAAATGGACATGACTCTGGAAATTGAACTGGGTGTGACGGGTGGTGAAGAAGATGGTGTAGATAATACTGATATGGATCAGTCATTACTTTATACACAACCAGAAGAAGTTGCCTATGCTTATGAAGAGTTAAGTAAAATAAGTGATCGTTTTACTATTGCTGCTTCTTTCGGAAATGTTCATGGTGTGTATAAGCCAGGGAATGTTAAATTAACACCAACAATCTTACGTGATTCTCAGAAATATGTTTCTGAGAAATACAATGTGGGTGAGAATACCTTAACTTTTGTATTCCATGGTGGTTCTGGTTCTTCGGAAGCAGAAATTAAAGAGTCAATTGGTTATGGTGTTGTTAAAATGAATATCGATACTGACACTCAATGGGCTACTTGGGAAGGTATTATGAAATTCTATAAAAAGAATGAAGCTTACCTTCAAGGTCAAATTGGTAATCCGGATGGTGAGGATAGTCCAAATAAGAAATATTATGACCCTCGTGTATGGCAACGTGAAGGTGAACTTGCAATGGCAACACGTTTAGAGCAGGCTTTTTCTGATTTAAATGCGTTAAATACGTTGTAATAATATTGCTTAAAATTTAAAAAAGGCCAATACAGT
>CAZZIX010000047.1:0-2721 GCA_964654345.1 uncultured Methylomarinum sp. | reverse complement strand
ACAGGTAAGGGGAATTTTCCCAATACATCAACGCATTTACTACTATCAACGATACAAACAAATTTTTTGCTGGCAGCAGCAATAATTTTTTCTCGAGTTAAAGCTCCACCACCGCCTTTAATCAGTTTTTTTCGAGGATCAACCTCATCGGCGCCATCAACATAAACTTCAATATCACCAACATCATTTAATTCTAAAACTGGAATGCCAATTTTTTTAAGGAGATCAGATGTAGCGTCAGAACTAGAAACAGCTCCTTCAATATCTGCTTTATAATCGGCAAGCATATCAATAAAAAAATTGACGGTTGACCCTGTTCCTACGCCAATAATGGAAAGGCCTTTAATATATTCCAAGGCAGACTTAGCAACTTGTTGTTTTAATTCATCTTGTGTCATAGGATTACTTCTAGGTTAGTGAGCAAAAATTATTAGATAAAAGCTCAATTGTTAATAAAATGATTTTTAGAATATTAGGTGAATAATAACCGATGTAGGACTTTTTTTCATTCGTTTTTAAGATGAGATACTTATTGATTTATTTTATATAATATAAATTTAGTTATAAATAGTTTAGAAAATATGGAAGATTATTCTTACGCACCTGATTTTGAAGTTGAGTCACTAAAAATTCCACCTCACTCAATTCAAGCTGAGCAGTCTGTATTGGGTGGTTTAATGCTTGACAATCAGACATGGGATTCTATTGCAGATAAAGTCATCGTAGGGGATTTTTATAGAAAAGATCATCGTTTAATTTTTACAACCATTGAGCAACTTGCTGAAAAGCAAGAGCCTTTTGATGTAATTACTCTGTCTGAGTCATTAGAAGCCATTGAAGAATTACAATCGGTTGGTGGTTTAGGCTATTTAGCCATGCTAGCAAAAGAAACGCCTAGTGCTGCAAATATAGTGGCTTACGCCAATATAGTGCGTGATAGATCAGTCCTTAGGCAGTTAATACATGTTGGTACTGATATATCAGACTCTGCTTTTAATACTGAAGGTCGGGAAACAGCTGATTTATTAGAGAATGCCGAAAGGGAAGTTTTCAAAATAGCTGAACAGCGACAGCGCGGACAAGAAGCTGGGTTTAAATCTATAAAGAATTTATTAGCCTCAGCAGTTGATAAAATTGAAACCATGTATGAGCAGGAAGGGAATATAACCGGGGCAAGTACGGGCTTTACAGATCTAGATGAATTAACCTCCGGTTTGCAGCCCTCTGATTTGATTATTATTGCTGGTCGTCCTTCAATGGGTAAAACTACTATTGCTATGAATATGGCAGAGAACATTGCGATTAAAGGCGATAAGCCTGTTGCTGTATTCAGTATGGAAATGCCGGGTGATTCTTTAGCAATGCGAATGATGTCTTCACTTGGACGGATTGATCAAAATAAAGTTCGAACAGGTCAATTGGAAGATGATGAATGGCCTCGATTAACGTCAGCTATTAATTTATTGGCTGAAACTAAGTTATTTATCGATGATACACCCGCTTTAACGCCAACGGAAGTAAGGGCAAGAGCTCGGAGGTTGACGCGTGAGCATGGTCAGCTAGGGTTGATTGTTTTGGATTATTTACAGCTTATGCAATCACCTTCAAGCGGAGAGAATAGAGTTCAACAGATTTCTGATATTTCTCGTGGTTTAAAAGCACTTGCTAAAGAGTTAAATGTTCCCGTTGTGGCATTGTCTCAGTTAAATCGTAATTTAGAACAACGACCTAATAAACGGCCCGTTATGTCAGATCTAAGAGAATCAGGGGCAATAGAGCAGGATGCCGATTTAATAGTCTTTGTTTATCGTGATGAAGTTTATAACGAAGACAGCCCAGATAAAGGGATAGCCGAGATTATCATCGGTAAGCAACGTAATGGGCCATTAGGAACGGTTAGATTAACCTTTTTGGGGCAGTTTACTCGATTTGAAAATTTTGCTGGAGACCCGTATTCAGATGAGGATTATGAATGACGCCTGCTGCTTATGCGACAATAAATGTACGTTCGGTCAGTCATAATATAAATAAAGTACGTGAATATGCACCCCAGGCAAAGATTATGGCTGTTATTAAAGCAAATGCTTATGGTCATGGCTTATTATCAATAGCATCGGCATTAAAGGATGTTGATGCTTTTGCTGTAGCGCGAGTAGATGAAGGAATAAGGTTGCGTCAGGCAGGCTTTACTAAAAGGATTGTTATTTTAGAGGGCTTTGTTTGTGAAGAAGAATTACAAGTTATAATTCAAAATGATTTAGACAGTGTGGTGCATTCTTTGGAGCAAGTAGAACTTTTAGAAAAATATGCGACTATAAAAAAAATATCTGTCTGGTTAAAACACGATACAGGTATGAATCGTTTAGGTTTTAAGACAAATGAGTTTGCACGTTCTTATCAGCGACTTACAGATTGTCAAAATGTGAATCAGTCGGTTTCATTAATAACTCATCTTTCCAGTGCTGATACTAAGAGTTCCACCACTTCTGAGCAAATTAAAATTTTTAATGAGAGTGTAAAAAATTACTCAGCTGAAAAAAGTATTGCAAACTCTGCTGGAATCATAGCTTGGCCTGATTCAATACATGATTGGGTCCGTCCTGGTCTTATGTTGTATGGTGTTTCACCCTTTATAGAAAATACTGGGAAGGAGATGGGACTTGAGCCCGTAATGAGTCTTTATTCTCGATTAATTGCAGTAAAAGATATTGAGAAGGGAGA
>CAZZIX010000046.1:0-13826 GCA_964654345.1 uncultured Methylomarinum sp. | reverse complement strand
GCTTGGGCTGGGATGCCCAAAACAAGCTTTCGCAAAAATAGCGACTCCCCGCATTTTTTATTTAGAACAATTTTATCATTAAACAACCCAATAGTTGTAGGAGCTAGCTTTCTTTTATTAACTTGTTATTTTTTAGGAACATTATCATTTCAACTTGCTCCTATCGGGGAAGCAACACTGCTGATGTCCGTAGCCCCGCTCTTTGTTGTTATTTTCAACCTCCTAGTTTACAAGAAAGTATATAAAAAAGAGATTTTAGGCGGCGCTTTTGCTATTACAGGTATAAGTATTGTTTTCATTCCTAGTTTTTTTATAAGCAATGAGTTTTCAGAAGATCGCATTATTGGTGATGCTTTAGCAATACTAGTATCAATTATATTTGCATTACTTGCTTTATGGATTCATTCACTACAAAAACACAACAAAGCCCCTGAAGCCTTAAGTATTGTACTAGGCACTTTTTTTATGGGATTTATCTTGGGTGTTTATATTGTTGCCCAACAAACTACCGAGATACACACACTTGTTGAAGTCAAAACAATTATTTCATTTGTTGGCTTAGGTTTGCTATCTACAGCAATTCCGACTATCACATATAATATTGCGACTAAAAAGCTCCCGCCATTAATGACAACAAGTATTCTACTGTTTGAACCTATATTTGCCATAATATTTGCTTTCATCATGCTGGATGAAATTCCATCATTTTGGATTGCTCCAGGTATATTTTTTGTTCTTGTGGGATTGGTTTTAATCAGTCGGAGAAATAACACTTAAAATCTTAGAGATAACCGATGATTTTTACAGCTAATGCCCGAAACTGAATAATAATTTGTATTTACTGCGAAAACAAACCAAAAATTGCTCTGTCACCACAAACTCATTCTTTTAATTTTAAAATATCTGGCGGTTATACGATAACCTGCTTTTCTAAATGCTTTTGCTTAACAGCCTGATAATTGCATTCTTTGGGTAAAAACTTTTAATTTTAAGAAGATTTTACCCAGAATGATAGTACCTTAATTTTTAAAACTTCCAATTTAAGAATGACTTTCACTATAATACAAACCAAGCCTGTTAGGTTCAAAAAAAATTAAACTCACGCAATAAATTTAGGAAGATTATGAATATAAAGAAACATAAATATGCATTAGTAGGCATTTTTTTATCATTAGTAGGTATAACTATGAATGTAAACGCTGGAGAAACAGCAATAGAGTGGGCACCTTTTATAAAAGCAGTTAGTGTAACTGATGAGCAGTTAGTTGCAGCAGCAAATATTGTAAATAGTGATTTCCTTATTAAGCAAAAGGGCTTTATAAAACGTGAACTCATCAAAAAAAATGATAATGAATATGCCGATGTAGTTTACTGGAAAACAAAAACTGATGCTATTACAGCAGGAGAGAAAGTAAGTACCTGTGTTAAATGTAATGAATATTTCAAGCTAATGGAAATGGGTGCAAAAGCAGGCGAAGGATTTTCACATTATATTATTATTAAAAGCTGGGGGCGTTAGTAAACATAGGTATGAGACTCAGAGACTTAAAAGGGTTTGGCCCAAAAAGCGAAGAAATTCTAGCCCAAGTTGATATAAACTCGGTTGAAGATTTCATGGCTACAGACCCTTATAGCCTATACAAAGAACTAAAGAAAAAGTAAAAGGTACAGGCCTAAATTCAATTTATGCAATTATAGGTACTCAAGAAGGGTTACATTGGCAAGAAGTTTCTAGAACTCGAAAAACTGAAATACTAATGGTACTAGATGACATGGGATTAGCCCCAAAGTAAAAAAACCTAACAATTGCATCAACCTGACCATTTTATATGCCCAATCCTTTAAGTTAGCGAAAGCTAGTGGAGATTCGATTGCCTGCTTTTTTAATGCTCTCATTATAACAGGCTGATAATTGAAGTATCTTGGCAAAAAACTTACATAAGCATGACTAGCCGTTAATTTGAATAACTGGCAAGCTTTTTTTACGGGTAAGCATTGGCTACACGGCTCGGACTATTTGCTTTAATTACCAGAATTAATTTAGCCAACACCCATTAACTGGCTGATTTTATAACTTTCGATTCAAGAATAACTATCGGTAAATATAAACTAAAGCCTGTTATGCCAACCCATACTTTTGAGCAACTAAACGACTGGCAAAAAATGGTAAGAAGATAAGCAAAAAAACTTACAAATTTGCACGGGGATTTTGAAGGAATTTTCCCACAAGTCTTGTAGCACTAATAATCACTTACGAAAGTCCGCATTAGAAAAATCCAGATAAAAATAGAAAATAAACTATATTTTCATCTAGCATTTACTATTTTAAATACAGCTATTATTATATTTCTCTAAACTCATAATACTTGTAAAGCATTGGTTTTAATTAAAAAATTCGTTAAACAAGTGCCATTCAAACCCGACCTTCATTAGCTTAACATTACAAAAAAATGTTAAAAATTGTAAAATTCTTCTTGTTAGCCCTCTTACTTTCTTTACACTTTTACAACAGACTGCTCGTAACCATGCTGCTATAGTCAAGTTACAATCTGCCAAAACAAGGAAATTATCATGAAAACATCCATCGTCCTCTTGAGTAGTCTATTTATTTTATCATTTGCCCATGCAAATACCTTTGTCCCCATTTCCAAACTCTCTACTCATTCTGATATTACGTTTAAATATAACATTCAAAATAAAGATAATAATGAAAGCCACGCCTTTCTATCAAATGAACCCATTGATATTCGTGTCACTATAGATGTTAAAAAGAATGATGTAACCCAGCCTGGAAGTCTTTTTTTAGTTGCTCAGCATAATGAAACGCTTTATCAATATACATTTGAAGATCAATGGATAGAATGGAAACCACAAGAATCAGCATTATTACCCTTTTCAAATAAGGTTCTTAATAAACAAGAAGCGATTAGCATAGTCGATAATCACACGTTATCTGCGGGTGAATTTTTAATTTATGCAGGTTATCAAACAGAACGTGATCAAATTATCTATCACAATAAAGTACCTAGTTCTTTACTGGTATTTGACAGTAGTCAATCTGCTTTGCACAAAGTAAAAAATAAACAGGTTCTCACTGAATTATTTTCACATGAAAACCAAAGGAACCAATATTTCTCAGGTCTTACGTCCATTCCTTCAGGTGCAGGTTTTTCACCGGTTAATACATCAGTAACCAGTGTATCTCAAACTAATATACAGGAAGTAGGTGTTGATGAAAGTGACCGCATTAAAACCGAAGGCAATCATTTATATACACTTGAAAGTTGTGATTCAGATCCTTTAAAAGAATGTATTACCGCTTATCAAATTGATAGCTCCCCTGCTTCTAATACTCAAACCGGTCAATTGGGAAATGAAACCAATTTAGGACAACAAGGTTCTCTTTATCTAAAAGAAGTTAACAACAAGAAAGTATTGATTCACCTTAGTAATTCAATGAATTTTAGTATAAATGATGTTTGGTATCTTTCCACTTACTGGCAAAATAACAACACTGAAATACGATTTATTGATGTCAGCCAACCGAACAAGATGTCCGTTGGTACACATATTACGGTTGATTCAGCTACACTTTCCAGTCGTCTTATTGATGATGTGCTTTATTTAGTAACACGCAAAAACCCCTCTTTTATTGACCCCGCTTCTGATACTGTTAAATTACCTGTAGATGGCTCAGTCCTTGCCAAAGAGCCAGACATTAACGATCAACTCCCTAATATCTCTTTCAATGAAAATTCTGATAAAACACCCTTAATCAAAGCAACTGACTGTTTCATCCCAAGCCATAATAGTCAAAAACCGACTGATAATACACTTATTATCATTACGGCTATTCCTTTGAGCAATCCTAAATCACATTATTCAACTTGTATTGCAGGCAATATCGACACCTTTTATATGTCCACTAAATCTTTATATCTAGCAAGTAGTCGGTACCCAGTATTTTTTATTGAAAACAGTATCATCTATAATCCAGGAGATGCTGAAATGAAAACTGAAATACATAAGTTTTCCTTAGCCAAAGGTCAGTTAGATTATCGTGGATCAGGCTCTATTTCTGGTCATTTGGGTTGGAATTCTCGCAAACAAGCCTTCAGAATGGGTGAGCATGAGGGGGTTTTAAAAGTAGCGACTTCAAAAGGCAATGAGTGGGACGAGACTTCATCTACCAGTGTCAGTGTATTAAAAGAATCATCAGACAGAAACAATCTTAAAGAAATTAGCAGTTTACATAATCTTGGTAAACCAGGTGAAAGACTGTTTGCCGCCAGATTTATTGGAACACGAGGTTATTTGGTCACTTTCAAACAAACAGACCCTCTTTATGTTCTTAATTTCAAAGATCCTGAACACCCCGAAATTTTAGGTGAACTTGAAGTTCAAGGGTATTCTGATTATCTCCACCCCATAGGTGAAAACTACTTATTAGGAATAGGAAAACATGCAATTCCAGGCAATGAAGGAGATACCGCTTTTTTTCAAGGAGTCAAATTATCTTTATTCGACGTTTCAAATGCAAATAACTTAAGAGAAATAAAAAGTATTATTATCGGTAAACGAGGCACTGAATCTGCGGTTTTACAAGATCATCATGCATTAGCCTGGCTACCTTCAGAAAAAGGTAATTCGGCAACACTATCTATCCCAATCCAGTTAAATGATCGAGAACAAACGCAAAACAACCCATTTCTTATTAATGCTGACCCAGCCTCATATTATTATGAATGGACACATACAGGGTTATATACTTTTAATATCAGCACTGATACCCCTGATATTAAATTATTAGGTAAATTGCTTACAGATAAAGCACTAGAAAACTGTAATGAATTTGGGCTTGGTCTTGATACTCAAAATTCATGTTTTCAAGGCCAGCAAACATACAATGACAGAGCGGTGATTCAAGGTAATTCTGTTCATTATTTTCATAATAACTCAGTGTTTTCTTCTGCAATTACTGATCTTGAATAAAAACATAACGATAACCCTAGAAAAATCAGTTGAATACTGAATTTGTGGAAAAATAGGGGCGAAAAAGCTAAAAATGGCTCATGGATAATGGTCTTTTAACCTTATCGAGAGCCATTTTTTTGGGATTTTGTGTCTAGTTTTTACAAAACTGGTTAGCGGTTGCACAACCAAGTTGTAACTTAAATAAAGCAATGACTTAAACCAGAACACCCTTCTGTCCCGACCCTATCCTGCTCTAGCTAAATTTTTTGTGCTTTTCAACTTACCAGCGATGTACTTTATTTAATAACCCTCTTTTATTGATTCCGCTCCAGCGCAACGCATAACCTTACTTCCTGGGATCTTCAGACTCCTGCCAATATTTATTGGCGCCTGTCATTGTAATTATTTCCAATATTCTACACATTTATTAATACCCCTATTGGTCAAATAATATCAGTAAGAAACCTGCGCCATGCTTTCCACAACAGCTGTCCAGGTTTGAGCTATATTCTCATGATTATACCCTCCTCCTCCCATAGCAATTAGCCGACCTTTACACATTTGATTGGCCAATTTGCACAACCTCTCAGCCGCATATGCATGGGATTTTTCACTGTATGCCATGTGCGTAATAGGATCACCTTTTATACTATCGGCACCACATTGTAAAAGAATAAAGTCAGCATCCTGTTCCAATAAAAATGTTTCTCCCGTTTCCCATGCTTGCATAAAAGCGTCATCATTTGACTCTGGCAACATGGGTAAATTGAGTTTTGTTCCTTTGGCTGCCCCTATACCCGTTTCAGTAACTGCTCCGGTACCCAGATATAAAAAACGTCCATCTTCATGCAAATCAGCAAAAATAAGATTTGGATCATCTTCAAAACTATAGAACACGCCATCGCCATGATGTGCATCTATATCAATATAAGCAATACGCTGAATATTATACTGATGGCGGATATATTCAATAGCTACACCACAATCATTAAACACACAAAAACCAGCAGCGATATGACGACGTGCATGATGTAAACCAGCAATGGGTATAAAAGCCCGTTTGTATTCCTTGTTCATAAGGCGGTCAACCGCATTACAGACTGTCCCCACAATGGATGAAGCCGCTTCAAACATGCCAACAAATGCAGGCGTATCACCCTGATCCAGAAAACCTGTACCTTTTATAGATTGTTGTTTGACTTGTTCAACATAATCATGTGTGTGAAATAATTCCAAGATACTTTGATCGGTAGATTGAGGCGGCAGTACGTCAACTTTTTCTTGCAGTGATTGTTTGTAGAATGCTTGTTCAAAGACATGATGGCGCATGGGACCAAACGGGTGATCCTTGCCAAACCCGTAACGGGCTATATCCTCGCCTAGATAAACACAGCAATTATGTTGATAATGCATAGATTAGACAGTTATTTTACAGAGAGAAATTAGCTAAACAATAGGTAGCGCTCATCAATTTTTTTGAATTTTGAGTGAGTAGCAACCATTCTCCATCCCCTTAAAATAATAATCCAATGATGGATGATGAATGGGTTCTTTTGTTTCACAGGATTTAAGGTTACGTTCGGCGACATAGGTTTGTTGTACTGAATTATTAACTAGCACATGATACCAAGGTTGATCTTTAGGCGGCTGACTACGTGCCACCTCTTTATACCAAACTTCACTGCCTAAAAATTTGTAATCAACATCAATAATCACTCCACGATAATCAAACATTTGGTGCTGCACCACTTGCCCAATAAAAAACTTGGCTTTACTCATTGAATAACTCTCCTCGTGTACTCAGTAGAATTAGTACCCCAATAAAAGGTTAAAATAATTTTACTTGAGATACTTATATCGACCGCTTTAAACATTATGTACTTTTTTTCAAAAATAAGTAAAAAAAGAGATTAATATGAAGCATTAGTCTCTTTTACCACCACAAAAATACTTTAGGGTCAGAATACAACTGCTTTATCAAATCAAACTGTAGAATTATTGATATCCCGTAAGTTCAACATAACCTTGCCCTAAAATAGCTTGGCCTTGTTTCTCTCCTATTACATCCACTGCACCCTCCCAATAACGATACCTAACATTAAGTTCTTGGTCATTGATTAACGGAGTGACAATCAAATCTAACTCAAGTTTTGGAATCAATAATTGCCATTTTGACGGGTAAATAATTTGGGTATGTGGGCTTGTCCATCTGTCTAGCACCTTGATTTGAATTTCTGATAAATTCAAATCAATTTTAGATTCATCTGCATAAAATACCGCACCGGAACTATTTGGACTTATACCGCCGTCTTTTTGTCTAAGCTGGTAAAACATTAATTCGCTGTTGTCAGACAATTGCAAGGCAAACCAATCCCATCCAGATTGCTCTTTGGATAAGGCACTGCTGCTCCATTCCCTATCCATCCAGCTAGTACCAGTAACCTCATAAGATTTTTGTTTAATTTGAATTTGACCCGTTGTTGCCAACCGTGTGTAAGAATAATAATAAGACGCATTACCCCGTTCTGGGCTTTTTTGACTTAAACCCGCCACTCCCTGTAAGACAATGTTTTTTTGTGCTTTCAGTTGTAAGGTAATGGAAAAATCGTCTGTTTTTGCGGTTAATTGGATATTTGAATTATTACCATTAATGGATTCTGCTTTCCAGTTATGCAACCAGACATGATAGTGGTCTAATGAAGCACCAGCCAGACCGTTTCCTGCCCGACTAGTCCTTTCATCTACATAAAACTTTTCGCTTTCTACATCTGTCAATGCAAAATGTGCCATATACATTTGATTATCGCGCCAGGCAGAAGAGGTTTTGGCTTGTTCTGGTGTCAGAGAAAAACGGAAAAAAGTCAATTCATATCCAAATTTTCGTTTGGTTTTAGTTTGTACATTGCCAGTAAAATACCACCATTCAAGACGGTATTCTGGATGCGCTCCGTGATCTTGTGGAAAAATAAAAGTTCTGGGGTTATATACCTTGGTAAACGATTCATTTTCTGTAGATAAAATATCACTTAATCCTGAATTAGTTTCTGGAGTAGGTTCGGCATTTTGCTTGTTCTGAGCAGGTAAAAAAAACCAGCTAATGGCTAAAACACAAATAATGATTAATCCCCAAACCTTCAAGCTATTTTTCATATTCATTCTGAGCGAAGTGCGTGAGCAGGCTTTGTCTTTGCCATTTTTAATGCTGGCAAGATACCTGCCAATAATGCGGCCGAACAGGCCAACAATACACCTTGTAAAATAATACCGGCATCAAAATGAAAGGCTAATGTCCAACCAAATGAGCGTTGATAGACTACAAAAATTAATACATAAGCCATTGCTAATCCGACAGGCACAGCAAACAGCCCGGCAATCAATCCCATTAAGCCTGTTTCAATGCTAATCAACCGTGCCACTTGCCAAGGAGTCATACCGATGGCTCTGAGAATTCCCAGTTGTCGGGTACGTTCAAACTGAAGCGCCATTAAAGCGCTGAATACCCCAACAAAAGCGATACTGGCGGCAAGCCAGCGCAATACTTCTGTAATTTTAAACGTTTGTTCAAACATCTGCATGGATGCCCGATAAATAGCTTGCTCAGATTTTATGGTTTGATACGGTTTTAATAAGGGTTTAATCTGCGCTTCCAGTTGCTTAATATCAGCTCCTTCTTTAATATATATACCGATACCTGTATAGCCTAAATCCGGCCAGTATTGCTGATAAATATTTCTGCTCATTGTAAGGTGTCCCTGATTGCCACTGTAGTCAGCATAAACCCCAGTGACCTTAAAGGCCTGTTCGCCCTGCACTGTCTTTAACTTAATGGTGTCGCCAAGTTGGGTATTATTATGATACGCATAGGGTTCGGTAACTAAAACACTGTTTTGATCTATAAAAGACTCCCATACATCATTCGTCTGTTGTTTAAAAATAAATCCATGTTTAGACTTTTCATTTAACTCAAATACCGCTACCGCAGTCGCTGTTTGGTCTTGAATTAACCGTGTGTGTAACACATTACTCAACATCTCCACGCCATTTAATCTCGCCAAATCAGATTTCAATTGGTGGTCTACAGTCGCCTTATCCGTTAGCTGTGTTTTACCTGACAAACTGACATAAAGATCAGCTTGTAACGAGGTTTTCAACCATTCAGAAACAGTGAGTCGAAAACTGCCAATCATTAAATCCATGCCTATTGATGCGGCGACTGCAATCATCAAGGTTGCCAGTGCAATACCTGTTCTGCTGATTTCAGCTCTGACCAGTCGAAAGGGAAATCGAGCCAAAACACTGGGAGAAACAGATAATATTTTCTCAAACAGTTTCATCAATCCAATAGTAACCCAAGGAATGAGGAGTGCAAAACCAAACAACATCAGAAAGATACTGCCAAGTCCCAGACTGACATTTTTTCCTGGAAGTAGGATAAGCGCGAGACTAGCCAAAATAAATAGCAAGGCCACAATGGCTGCTATTTGCATAAATCGACGATTACTGGATTCTAGGTGGGATCGTATTAAAGTACGATGAGGAGATTGACGAGTCGCTTCCCATGCAGGAGCTAAAACAGCCAATAGGGTGACACCTAAGCCAAGCAAAATACCTTTACCTAGCAGCATAGGACTCAGTATTAATGAACTACTATCTACGCGAAAAAAGAAAGAATCGATAGTACCAGAAATGAGCTGTAATAAACCTTGCCCCAGTAAAATTCCTGAACCGATGCCCAATACCGTGCCTATCACTGCGAGTATGATCGCGTCCCCTATAATGAGGTGAAAAATCTGCTTGCGAGTCACACCTATTAAACGCAAATTGCCAAATAAACCTTGGCGCTGAATCACTAAAAATGTCATGGTGTTATAGATTAAAAACATCCCCACTAATAAAGAAAGTAACCCCAATGCTTTTAAATTAATAGCAAATGCATGAGTCATTTGTTTTAATGATTCAGCCTGATTTTCTAGCGGTGTTAGTAATACATTTAAGGGTAAAGCTTTTCGCAATACCTGTCGTTTTAATATTTGTTCAGCGGGTGTTTGAGCTTGATCGAACATGACATCTATCGCATCGAGCTTCCCTAAAAGCCCTAAACACTCTTGAGCCGTCGCAATATCAGTTATCAATAAATTATCCAACAACTCTTGGGCGACTGCATTGTCTTCCGATATCCAGCCAATAAGAGTTAAATCATGCTGACCCGCATCCGATTTGATAGTTAATGTTTCACCCAATTGCAAACCCAGTTTACTTGCCGTTTGATGGCTGATTAATACGCTATTGGGTTCTGTTATTAATCGTAATCCATTATCTACACCACCACCCTGCTGCCAGGATAATTGAAAAGTGCTTTCAATCAAAGGATCTATGCCATATAGTTTAAAGGTATTTTTACTGGGTTTTTCTGTGGTGACATAGCCACTCACCGTAGGAGATAAATATTGGATACCGTGTTCCACACGTAAAGACCGATAGTGTTTTTCATCCAACCCACCATCACTGGCAGTAATCCTGTGCGTGGTTTTACCTGATAAAGCCTGAGTTGTCTGGGTGAAAGAATTTAGTGAGCTATCCAAAGCTAGGTCAATAGAAACAACAACGGCTACCCCTAGCGTAATTCCTAGAATAGCTAAAATAAGTTGCCAAGGATGTTGGTATAAAAAATTGCGACTGGCTTTTTTCAGAATTGACTTCATGTTATGTTCGTCATTAATTCCAATGCTTTATTATTAATGGTAAACACACGGTCAGCTTGACCAATCACTTGTTCACTGTGAGTCGCCATAATCAGTGTTTTACCTGCCTTACGAACGAGTTTGTCTAAGAGTTGTAGAACCTGTTCACCTGTTTCCAAATCCAGATTCCCAGTGGGTTCATCAGCAAGAATAATATCAGGGTTGTGAATCAATGCTCTGCCTATCGCGATTCGCTGTTGCTCTCCACCTGAAAGTCGATCAGGATAAGTATCAATACGATCAGACAAATCTAATTGTAATAGTAAATCGTGTACTTTTTCGCGATCCACATTGTCAATTGGCTTGATCAGTTCCAGAGGCAATAACAGGTTTTCGGCAACCGTCAGCGTGGGAATTAAATTGTACGCCTGAAAGACAAAACCAATATGATGCCGTCTAAACACTGTTCTTTGGTGCTCTGTCATGGCACAAAGATCATTACCGTTTACTTTAATGTCGCCATCAGTTGGCTGATCTATACCGCTGATCAAATTAAGTAAAGTCGATTTTCCTGAACCACTTCTGCCCAGCAAGACAATAAATTCACCCGCAGTAATCGATAAACTTAGTTGGTTAAGAATGACATGTTGTGCTCCAGATTCCTGATAGTGTTTCGTCAATTGTGAAAATTCTACCGCGATTTTTTTTGTCATACTTTGTCATTTCTTTTCTATAAACCCGTTCTGTGGAAAAACGGATACGTTAGACTACACATTCTCAAGAGATTCTTTTCATCATTATGTCCAAAAAACACAAGCCTCAGCGCAAAGTTAGTTCACTGGCTCAACTGATAAGCTTTTTTAAACCGTACAAATTCCGTTTGCTAGTTGCCATCTTTGTTTTGATGATTGCCGCAGCGGCAGCATTAGCTTTACCCATCGCTATCAAATTGATTATTGATCAGGGCTATTTATTGCAACAACCTGACATGCTAAACCGCTATTTTATAGTGTTGCTAGCTATTGTTGCTATCATGGCTGTATTTTCAGCCATTCGCTATTATCTGGTCATGTGGTTGGGTGAACGTATTGTGGCTGATATACGCTCTACACTGTACCAGCATGTGTTAAAAATGGAACCCGCATTTTTTGAAACCACCCGAACAGGCGAAGTCCTTTCACGCTTAACGACTGATACTACATTAGTTCAGTCTGTTGTCGGTGCGGGTATTTCAGTAGCTTTACGCAGTACTTTATTGCTCATCAGTCACTAACTTGGAGCTTACCGGACTAATCCTGATTATTGTACCGTTGATCTTAATGCCCTTAATCTTTTTTGGGCGCAAAATACGGCGATTATCCAAAAAAAATCAAGACTGTATTGCGGATTCCAGTGCTATTGCTGGGGAAACATTTAATGCCATACAAGTCCTGCAATCCTATAATTTAGAAAATCATTACAGCCAACGTTACAACACCTCGGTAGACAATGCATTTGCTACGGCGCGGCATCGGTTACTTGCCAGAGCCTTGCTGTCAGCATTTGCCATATTCACTGTCTTTAGTGGACTCATGGCAATAATCTGGCTAGGCGCGCAATGGGTACAAGAAGACAAAATATCACTAGGCGAACTCAGCCAATTTTTACTCTATGGCGTGATGGTTGCTACCAATACTGCTTCATTAAGTGAAGTTTGGGGTGATATCCAGCGTGCTGCAGGTGCCATGGAACGTATATTGGAATTATTAAAATCCGAACCCGCCATTGTTTCAAGTACAAATACCCAAGTTATACCCGCAACAGCTCTTGAAGCTATCAGCTTCCAAAACCTTTATTTCAACTATCCATCAAGACCTGATCAACATGCCTTGCACCACTTTTCTCTCACTATTCAATCCGGTGAAACCGTTGCATTGGTCGGTCCATCAGGCGCAGGAAAAAGTACCGTATTTCAATTGTTACTTCGTTTTTACGATTTTCAACAGGGGAAAATCAATATCAATGGTCAAAATATCACTCAGCTTGAGTTAAAAAAACTTCGGCAACACATCGCTATTGTTCCCCAGGAAACTTCAATTTTTGCAGCTAGTGTGGTAGAAAATATTCGCTTTGGAAAACCAAGTGCTACGGACGAAGAAGTCAAAATAGCGGCTAAAGCAGCGGCGGCAGATGAATTTATTGATCAATTACCTGAAGGTTACGATACTTATCTCGGTGAACGCGGTATTAGACTCTCTGTCGGTCAACGACAGCGCATAGCCATTGCCCGCGCCATCCTTAAAAATGCACCCATTTTACTATTAGATGAAGCAACCAGCTCTCTGGATGCCGAAAGCGAACAGCTGGTTCAACATGCTCTAGAACATTTAATGCAAAATCGAACAACTCTGGTCATTGCTCATCGTCTTTCGACTGTGTTAAAGGCTGATCGAATTGTTGTGATGGAGCAGGGTAAAATTGTTGCTATTGGTAATCATCAGACATTGCTAGAGCAAAAAGGATTGTATGCTCGATTGGCGGCTTTGCAATTTGGAGGTGTTGATTAGTTCCATGCCTTATTTTTCGTCCCGAAAGCTAACATCATCAGACCGAGGGGCAGGAAAACCTGCCCCTATGCAATCCTAATTATTTCAACAGATCTTTAACAGAAGCCATAATTCCAGCTGGATCTATACCTTGGTGTGGGAATTGCTCCCATAATCCACCACAGCCTTCTTTATGCGTACCAATATGCCTATATTTGGGTGAATAGTCACGTTCCAACAACCAAGAGCCAAAACGACTACCTAGTCCAGTTTTACGGTTAAAAGACTCAACGACCAGTACCATTGGTGATTGACCCAGTTTGGTCATCATCTCTTCATCAATAGTATTCAAGATTGGTTTGTTGATTAAACCAACATCTATTCCTTCTTCTTTTAAACGTTCTACGGCATCCAATGCACGATAAAGTGCTTCCCCAAAACTGACAACATAGCCTTGAGTGCCTTCTCGAATGACTTCATCTTTACCGGAAACAAACTGGTAATTACCATCAAAAAACTCTTCGCCTTTATCATCCAAAATAGTGGGTACTTTGGAGCGAGTAAAAACACAAAGCGAATACCAGGATCAAAAAATGGCATTGTTAATTTAATATAGTTTTGTTATTCTACTGTTTTTCTTTGAGAG
>CAZZIX010000045.1:0-14030 GCA_964654345.1 uncultured Methylomarinum sp. | reverse complement strand
TCGTTCACTTAAACAATGCAGAGAAAAGGGATTGCCCGTCACACCGCTTACGCTTTGCCTGATACGGGCTGAGGGTTTGCGTTTCACACAAGCCGGTTTTTATCAAACCTGTGGTTTGTTCATAGCCATGTAATTAAATGTATTTTATTCTTAAGTAAGTGCCATTCGAGTCTGACCCCTTAGATTTACTCATAGGATAAAATGCTTTTTAAACCAACATTGATAATTTTTTCATTAGTAAATAAATTATAATTATCATCTGCATCTGAGTCATCAGTTTCATCACAAAAAACATCTAACTTTTTGTTTCCTTCAAAATATATCTTCAGATCTAAAGATATGGGATCAATATCAATATTGTTTATCTTCTTATTTCGAATAGATTTTAAGTTTGTTAGCATTAATTCACGGTTTTCTAGAGCCTCACGCCAACTAGATAGGATTTCATTTTTAGAAGACAGTCTCCAAGAGCAATGAATCATTAAACTTATGTCAGAATGATATTTTCTTTCATCATCAGTAAGGTTTTTATTATTCAATGGTTTAGACCGAAGCTGCCTTCCTCCAAACCCAAGACTGATAACAGAACCAGTTCCCTTGCCTGCGATTACAGACCAACACGGCAGGCCGATAAGCAAATCAGTTATTGATTTTATTTCATCATATTTCATTAAAATATTCCTTGTTTTATTTGTTTCGCAATCTCACGAATTTGTTGAAAATTTAATCCTTCACCAGAAATAGCATCATGTAATATATTTCTTTGATCTTTACCAAGTCCTTCTGCTTTTGCAGCGTCCCTTGCAATTTTATTTTCACGCCGCAGAGCATCTGTGCCCTTAAATTTCCCGAAAGATCCAGGTTTTTTCTTAATAACTCCTACAGGGCATGCCATTTCAATAAGGTCATTAATCGCTGATGGATCATTATCTTTTAATCTTTCTAATAAATTGTCATAACGTTGAATGTTTTCTCTTGCAATTTCACCAGTTATAATACGTTCAAAATAACTGGACTCTAAACCAAAAGGATCAATCCAATTAACCGGATCCCCCAAAACATACCCATAAAGATTACTATCCCCCCCAGCAAACCGAATAGGATCCTTAGCCGTCCATCGCCCAGTCTCAGCATCATAATCCCTAGCCCCAAATCTGACAAGCTGGGTATGCAAATCATAAATCCCACCCGCAAACCCAAACGGCTGAAACCCAGGATTACTGTCGTGAATCACACGTCCCCAAGTATCATAATCTATACGCTGAGCAATGTTTCCATCAGTTACATTAATCACCAGTCTTACACTGCCTAGGTGGTCAGTAATCACTCTGTAAGTAGCCTCTGCCAGCGTAGCCGGATCAATTTTAATCAGATAGCTTGGCACATGGCTTTTTTCTGCGTACACAAAGCGTGTAACGATTTCATTATTTTCGTTTAGCTCAGCTATTGGGTTTAGCTGGTCTTTGTATAAAAACCCCTGTTTGAGCTGGTTGTTAACTTTCTTGCCTATTCTGCGGTTTTGGCCATCAATCAGGTAGTCGATTGTTATATCGCCAGGCAGAGTAACTTGTCTTAGGTTACCCAGTGTGTCGTAGCTATAATGAGTGGTTGCTCCATTTCCAGTTTTGCTTTTCAGTTCTCCATTGTCTGTATAGCTGTAACTATTACTGTTATATGTCAGCAGGCGATCCTGATCATCATAGCCAGCGATTTGTGTGCCGTTTTTATGGGTACGGTTGTTATTGCTGTCGTAGCCGTAGGTTTCGATAATTGTATTATTTTTCTTAACACTTTTCAGTCGGCCAGAGAGGTCATAGCTGTATTCATGGGTGTTACTGATTCCTCCCAGGGTTTCAGTTTTTGTTTTAATGCGGCTGAGTTTATCGTAAATGTAATTTTGGCTAATTTGTGTCGTGCCATTATAGCTGGCGCTGCTGTTCTTGAGTTCTGCAAAGGCAGTGTAGCTTTGGGCGGTGGTTTGCAACCCCAGTGTTGTGCTTTTAAGAAGTCCGCCTTTTTGGGCTTCGTGGCCTAGAACTAAATCGCCTGCCTGAGTAAGTAACTGGTCGTTGTCATATCTATAAGCTATATTGTGTTTACCATTAATACTACGACTGATTAAATTAAAATCATTATTGTAATTCTGATTAATAATACCGTTGATATCGCCTGTCCATTCGCTGGTTTTAGGTAGAAACCCGTCGTAGCTATAATCTAATTGCTGATTATCGGCTGTGATTATTTTGTTTAGTTTGCCACTGTTTGCATGGTATGCATAATCCGTTTGACCCAGTGCCGTTATCAAGCTTTCAAGCTTACCTGTAATCTGGTTGTAAGCAGGCGTGATGGTGTTACCATCAGGGCGGGTGATCTGACTTAACTGTCGGTCTTTGTTATAACTATAGGTGGTAACTGGGTTCGCAATGCCAAAAATATCAGGCGGTAGATAGCTGGTTTTCTGATCAAGTCCGTCATAATCAAAATTATGGCTGGGTCGTCCATCCGGAATTAATCGGGTCAGGTTGCCATTGGCATCGTATTCATAATTGATTATCCGAGCATCCAGCAGAGTTTGCTGGGTTATTCTGCCGGATAGATCGTATTCAAAGCTAGATGTTTGTCCCTGCGCGTTAGTCACTGTCTCCAGGTAGCCTTTCATCTGCCCGGTTTCATAATAGCCGTATAGCGTTTCTCTTAAATCTGCGCCACTGCCCGAAGTAATGCTTTTTGTTCTACCGCGGCTATCGTATTGGGTATTGACGGGATTTAAGCCGGTAATCTGATTTTCTATTGGGCGACCTTTGTCATTGAGCAACATATTTCCGGTTCGGCCTTGAGCACTGGTGTTGGTGATGGTCTTGTTGGTAGCATCATACACGGAGGTGCTAGTTTTGCCGTTTGTAGTGAGGGTATCAGTTTGTTGGGTCAAGCTTAATTTGTCAGATAAATTTGCAAGCGTAGCATTGCGTGTGAGTGTGATAGTGGAAAGTAGGCCACTGGGTACGCTAAGTGTTGTTTTTTTCGGCAGAGGAGCTTGCATACCAAAGCGCGGATCTGGACCTTCTTCACTTTGCGTGACAGTGCCATTTGGCAGGGTTGTTGTGGTGACTGCTTCCTTAAAATCACTGACAGTTCTGGTACCGTCCGCTGCAGAATGAGTCTGGCTCCGAGTGCCATCAGGTAGGTTTTCGACTTTGAAGCGACTGATGCGGCCTTCACCACTGGTCATGCTAATTTCACGACTATTGCCATTATCGTTGCGGATTAATTGCCAACCACCTCCGATGGGGTTGATATCGCTTTTAAGGCGACCATCCGTTTCGAAACCATATTCGGAGCGATTGTTGTTGCGATCAGTGAATGCGGACATCAATCCGTCAAATTTGTATTCCATTTCCCAGGACTGGCCTGCAGGATCCGTAAGCATGCCTAGATAGCCATTCAAATCCAGAGTTAACCCGGTGCGTTGACCGTCAGGGGCTACAATGGCTAATGGATTGCCCTCAGTATCTCGTTTAATAATGGTAATTTCACCATCGATGTCTTCAATTTCAACTAGCTGACCGTCGGAGTTGTAGCTGAACAGGTAGATGACCTTTCCTGTCAAGGTATCTTGTGTACGCAAGTGGTGGCCTGTCAGGGAAAAATAAAATAACTGCCCAGCATTGGAGGAAGGTATAACGAACTCATTGTCTTGTATACTGGCTAAATCATTTGCCACTCGACGAATACGGTTGCTGTCTGATGCAATATAGATGCTGCCATTCGGCCCCATTGTAACGCTTGTAGGTAAATCTAGACCTGCAGCAGTCGCCGGTCCGCCGTCACCACTGTAACTTTTGTCACCATTTCCTGCCACTGTGCTGATAATACCGTCTGAACCCACTTTACGAATACGAGAATTATAAAAATCCGCAATATACAAACTCCCATCCAGACCCATAGTAATGCCTTCAGGATAATTTAGACGTCCTGCTATCGCTGGCCCGCCATCACCACTAAAACCGTTGGTGCCATCTCCTGCTAGCGTCGAAATAACCTTGGTGATATCTATGCCAGATCGCATCATTCCATCACCCTGGAACAATATACCGGTGCTTCTGTCATAGCTATGATGAATATTCAGGCTCCATAGACCTAAGCTGGCTTGATCTAATAATAGGGGGGCACCCCCCACAGCCCGCTTCCATTGACGACGAATGTTGACAGTTTGACTGCCACGCTTACCGATTACACCTGCACTACCTTTATCTGTAGCCTGAGCAAAGGCACGCTCAATTCCAGAAGGCGCACTATAATAGATCAATGGATACTGATAATCAATAATAACCGTTGCTTGCGCCTGATCCAGTGCACGTCCATAAGCATCCTTGCCATCCCAGATAAAGCGGTGACTAAGATTAGGCTCCGGTAGAAAGGTTTGAATGAAATGCTGCCCTGCTGCATGTATAGTGAGTTTTATCGATTGTAAACTTGTAGGGATATCAGCCTCGGTTAGAGGAATGTCTATACTTCGGCTTAATGTGTAACCTTTCATACGTTTGCTCTGATAATGAACTTCGAAAGGTGTACCGATAATCGGTAGTTTCTCACCCAGAGACTGGCTCTGAGGCTGGATGGAACATCCTTGACAATCGTCCTGATCCTCATCGGGCGGGGTTGTGTCTTCCGGTTCAGGTAGAGGAGGGACAGCATCATTGGGAGGCGCAAAGGGCCAGTTACAATCCCAAGGCGTTAAATGCTCTATCTGCACTCGCCAAAGGCTTTTTCCAGCACTATAAAGACTGGCTAATTGTATTTGTTCTTCTTGAGTAATACCCAAATCGGTGAGAGTTATACCTGTATCCACAACACCATCACCCGTTACATCCAGATTAGCTACACCGTCTGTAATACTAACAACTTTAATCACCTTGCCATTAGGTGAAGGTATCCATACTGCTTTATTTTTATCGTAATAGCCCACAGGCACAACTTCACCTACGGGAAAATCTAAAAAGTTATCCACATAAAACGGGACTTTCTGGTTAAATGTTACTTTATCTGCATCTGCGGCTATGGCTTCATCCACACTCAATTCCACAGCATAGGTATAGCCACTAGCTGGTGGTAATGGACCAGGCATTCTTTTCGAGCCATTTTCGCCAACAGTATATTCTGTTGCTCTCACTGTCAAACTAGTTAAGGCTTGTGTACTACCATCTGCCAGTGTCATTGTGGCTGTCGTGCCTTG
Organism: uncultured Methylomarinum sp.; assembly: GCA_964654345.1. GTDB lineage: Bacteria > Pseudomonadota > Gammaproteobacteria > Methylococcales > Methylomonadaceae > QPIN01. Next base: position 8,797 of record CAZZIX010000045.1, on the reverse strand, counting down.
TGGGAATAATACGGTCGCTTGACGACTGCCATCTACATCGGTACTGACACTGCCTTGTGCGACTTGAAAGGCTTCTGAGTTATTGTTTAAGTCAATCACTGTGGCTTGTTCATCCAACGGAATCATGATGATGTCTTCAGCATAGGCATACTCTGCCCAAGGTGTTTGTACTTTTCTTTGGACTGGTAAATAGCCTGCTTTACTATAGTTGATAGTTAGTAGTCCACCACCATTTACCGCCATATCAAATATACCATCGGCACGGCTTAGAGTTTGTCCGAACTCTGGATGATCCTTGATTTTAATGGTTACGCCTGTCAATGGTTGATTATCATTGTTCAAGACTTTACCGCGCAAAATAGCAACCCGCTTTTCTTCTATTGTGCCTTCTGTTACACCCGTTTGCACAGGATCATTTCCACTGTACAAAAAAGCAGTAGCTGCTGCAAGTGAGGTAAATTCTGTGGGGTTTAGTGGTGGTGGTTCTGTAATTGTAGAGCCTGATGAAACATTTATGCTGTAAGCTAGTTTCTCGCTAGCTCCCCGGCTATCACTAACGGTGACAACAACGCTATAGTCTCCCACTGCTTTTGGTATCCATTCGATCAGTCCTGTTTCAGTCTGAATGGTCATGCCAGGTGGGTAAACTAGGAGTTGATAGTTTAGAGAGTCGTTGTCTGAATCAGTCGCTTGTAAAGTAGTCTGATAGAGTTTTCCTTTGCTTGCAGTGATGGCAGGGGTTGAACTAAATATTGGTATATGATTTTTGGCAATTTGAATTTCGAACTGCTGAGTTGTCTGTCCTCCTTGATCATCATCTACCTGGATTTCTACAATAGCATTTCCGCCTTGAGTCGGTAGCCAGTCAATAAGCCCACTGTGTATATCAATCTGCATGCCAGCAGGTGCATTGTTAAACGTATAGCTTAAAATATCTCCATCGGCATCTCCTGCTGTTACTTGATATTGGTAGGGCAGGTTTTCAGCGGCTTCTGTTATTGGGGTGGAGGTTATCACGGGAGCAGTATTGAGGGATCCTTCACCTCCAATTTTAACGATAAACGCTTCTTTTTTCCCTTGATGGATATTTTGTAACGGCTGTACCAAGGGAAAATCTAGGTCTGATCGAGTAATACCTGTTATGTAGGCTGCTCCTGCTGCGTCTACTGCAATGGCTTTGCCTATGTCGTTTTCGCTACCGCCTAAAAAAGTGGAGTAGTTAAGTTGTTGCCCATCTTCATTTAGCTGAGTGATAAAAGCATCTCGATTACCTGCTCGCAGGGTTTGAATGGCATCGACTACAGGAAAATTATCTGACCAGGTATAGCCGGTGAGAAAAATATTATCGGATTTGTCGAGCGCGATGGCTTTTATAGCATCCTGTTTTTACCCACCCAGGTAAGTGGAAAAATCAAGAGCCGTTGTTGTACTATTGAATCGAGTGATAAATCCATCACGATCTTTATCAAGCCTGGCTTGAATAGCATTTTGAATAGGAAATTTGTGTTTAGACCGAGTGTACCCTGCGACAATAATTCGATTTTGGCTGTCACAAGCTATCGCTGTTCCTACATCATTTGATTTTCCACCCCAAAAACTAGAGTAGTCTAATGTGAATCCGTCCGCTGTAAATCTACTCACAAAGGCATCATGCTTACCTCCTGCAAACTTGGGTTGTAGCGAATTGTATTGTGGGAAGTTTCGCTTAGAACGAGTACTACCGGTGATAACGGCTCTTTGCTGGCTATCTATACAAATAGCCTTGGCATTATCTTGTTTTTTACCTCCCAAGTAACTGGAATAGTGCAAGATTTGCCCATCGCTTGTTAGTTTGCTGATAAAGCCGTCCAAATGCCCATGATGTTTCATTTGTGGACCGTTTAATACTGGAAAGTCTTTGGATCTAGTTGAGCCTGTCAGGTAAAGGTTATCTTGGTTATCTATTGCTATTGCATTAATGCGATCTTTTTTAGCACCGCCCCAATAACTTGAAAACAAGATATTATCTCCATCTGGAGATAGTTTAAAGATAAAACCATCCGATTTTCCACCCCCATAATTGCTTTGTATTGCATTAATGATGGGAAAATTGCGGGAGCTAGTCACCCCTGCAACATAAACTGAACCATCACTGCCTAATGCTAGCGTTTTTCCTGAATCCAATTGTTTTTTATTTTCTTTGTCTTTATTTTCATCTTCGTCCTCATCCTCATCCTCATCCTCATCCTCATCATTTTTCTGGTTGTTTAATGTATCACCTATGTAAGAGGTATAGAGTAATTGCTGTCCATCTGCGGATAATTTGGCAATAAATAAATCCATTTCTCCAAACATATCCTGTTGGTAGGCGTTTGTAGTCATGGGAAAATCAAAAGATCGAGTGATACCCATCAAGTAGGCTTGTCCTGTAGCATCTACAGCTATAGATAAACCTTTGTCTACTTCCTGGCCACCTAAGTAAGTGGCATAATCAATAACAGGGTCAATAATCAAGGGGATATTTTTATCATAAGTACCGACTTGTATACCGATACTCTGCTTACCTAGCTGGACATAATGACCTTCAATAACCGTTTGCAAACCCTTTTGTTTTTGGTAAATAAAAGGTTTTTGATGTCGCAATATACCTGTTTTTGTCTGTAGTAATAAATCGCCTTTTTGATCAATACTGAGTTTTTCGATACCGGTAAAGTCCAGTTTAATGTCTGCTACTTTTCCACCCGGCGCAACATGAATATCATATTCCAGTTTCCCTTGTTTACCTTTATAAACAACATCAATAAAAGGATAGATATTTGCTGCATGAACTTGCTGAAAAGTCGGTACTTCCGTAACCCATTTGCTAGATTTACCTTTTAAATAATTAACAGGACTGTGTAAAGAGTTTTGCCCTGTTAATTTTGCAGGCTGTCCACCAGAAAAACGCATATCTAGCTGGGTTTTCTGTTGTTTGGTTACCAGAGTAATTTGTGTCAAATCTGGTTTAAACAGAACTTTATAACCCGGCCCTCTTGCCATATAATGTATTGATTTCGGTAGCTGACCTTTGTTTTGTTCAAACCTAAGGGGAAGTGCGCTGTATTGTTGCAGAATTTGTTTTGTTTCTGGGGATGGGGCTGTTGTTTGAATATGCTGAGCTGTGCATCCGTCGAGTAAAATAAACAAAAATAGAGGTATGAAAAAAGCAGACGACGACTTGAAACCCACTTGAAACTTAAACATAGTTTAAATAATTGATTTTTAAGGTTATTTTAAATATTAAAGGTTCTTTATATTTTTGTCAAGATTAGATATCCCTTTTAATTAGCCAGCCCTTAAAAACATAGTACCTAATTGAAATATAATGTTATTTTTTAATAATCACCGGCTCAAAAAGACCAGAAATGTTATCATAACCCCTTAGTTTCTGGTTGAAAAATGTTACTCCCTGCAAATACAGCCCACCAAACCAATTTATTGGGTACAGACCTGTTACAGCTACTGGTTATAGAAAATATCAATGAATAAAAATTACTGGCGCGTTGAATACTGGCGGATTGTTTTAGTCCTATTTTTTGCTCTATTAGGTGGGATGCTAACGGGGCAATGGGTTGTTAGTTTTGTTGTCTCATTAATTGGCTATATTGTTTGGCTAATAGTTAAACTCCGTGAGTTAGCCATGTGGCTGGAGAAAGGAGCAAACCCACGGCAATTACCTGATAACAATGGATATTGGGAATATATCACGCTACAAATTCAAAACTTGCAGAAAAAAAGTGATAGTCGAAAAAAAAAGATGGGAAAGCTACTCAAACGTTCACAAGATATTATAAAAGGATTACCTTATGCTGCTGTTGCTCTTAATGAACATAATGAAATTGATTGGGCAAATAAAGCATCTTTAGAATACCTGAATATTGATTTTAAAAGAGATCGTGGTTTTCGAATTGATAATCTTTTACGTTTTCCTGAGTTGCAAGGGTTTCTTTCTAAAAAGAAACCAAAAGCGATTGAAATATCTTTACCACAAAGTAAGGGTCGCCAATTAGCATTGCAATTAATTCCTCTACAGAAAAAAATGAAACTTCTTATCGCAGAAGATATTAGCGAACGTATGCAGGTTCAGCAAATGCGGAAGAATTTTATCGCCAATGCTTCACACGAATTACGTACGCCACTGACAGTTATCGCAGGATATTTAGAAATTATACAAGAGGACGAAAGCTTGCCTGAACACTTGCAAGCAGCTGTTTCCTCTGCAACTGAGCAATCTTTTAGAATGCAAAGAATTATTGAAGACTTGCTTACCCTCTCCCGTTTGGAAAATTCAGAATTAAATGATAATAACAGCAAGATTATTGACATGCCTTCAATTTTACAAAGCATTTGTTCGGAAGAAGCCATATTAATAATGGGAGAAACTCACACACTTGAAACAGATATAGATACTAGTTTAAAACTTAAAGGTGTAGAGCCAGAAATTGTCAGTGTCTGTAGTAACCTGATTCATAACTCGATACGTCATACTGATGAGGGTACACAAATAATCGTTGAATGGAAGAAAACACCTTATGGTGAGGCATGCTTTAAAGTAAAAGATAATGGTCAAGGTATTCCTGCTGAACACCTCTCTCACCTAACAGAAAGATTTTATCGAGTAGATAAAGGCAGGTCGAGAGATAAAGGCGGAACAGGGTTAGGCTTGGCCATTGTACAGCACGTTGTCCAACGGCATGGTGGTAGGCTAAATATAAAAAGTACAATAGGTAAAGGTTCGATTTTTTCGGTCTGCTTTCCTGCTGAAAGAGTGGTTGATTAAGGAGCCAGGGGTTAATAATACCAATTTGGATATTTTTAAAACTCTCACTCCTTAGTGTTGTATCTATACCAGAACACCCACCCAATCTATCTAGGATAATTTATTCGCAATAACCAAGGTCTGAAATTGAAATAGTATTTCTCTGGTTATTCTCCCCATCTTCAATGAAATATTCCAACAGTTCACTTTTATTATCTCTTAATACAGAAAGTTGGGTAATATTTGCGAAACTTCCTCCTGTTGTATTCTGGCAAATTCTTAAACCATTATCACAACTGAACGAAGAACCACTCATTTGTCCTACATAATCAGGATATTTATTAGCACATTTTGCTAATAATTCCTCTGGATCAACAGAAGTAGAATTTATCGTAGAATCAATAAATTGTTTATATTTGTCTACCTGAGTATACACCTCAATACCCCCGTTATAAGTACAGTCAGCAGTACCAAAGGAAGAAATACCTACTTGTTTCCACGATCGGGTATGGGCATCAATCATAAGCAAAGGGCCACCACTATCCCCATTACAAGTCGCTTTCTCATCACTAATGCCCAAACAAATTACATTATCAAACTCAGGATTAATCTTAGAGTCACATCTAGAATTAGTCTCTATAAATAATTCAACTTGTTGTAAATCTGAGGCATAATAATCGTTAAAAAAACCTTGATATGTTACCCCCCAACCTAATGCAAATGCTGACTGACCTAATTCGGCCTGAAAATCAAAATTATCACCCAGTGAAACAGGTTCGATTGATGAAGGTTTAGCTAAGAATAGCAATGCTATGTCAGCTTCAGATACCCCACCCTTAAAGTCTGGATGAATTATGATTTTAGTAACAGGAATAATTTCACCTCCTGAATCACTTAATAAATCATTTTGCCCTAATAACACACTTATATCGGTATAGGCATCTGCACAATGCGCTGCGGTAAGTACCCATCGCGGAGCAATTAAGGTTCCCCCACAAAACTGACGATCAAAATTAGATTGCTCTCCTGATTTTAATAGCGCCACCATCCACTGCCAATCACCTTGCTTCGAAGTTACTCCTCCTATAATTTTTTCAGAAAAGGATTGATCTTTTTCTTGGTTTTCAGCTTGAACTGATTGAATATGACATAGACTCAGGCTTAATAACCCACCTAATAATAATTGACTGATTATCGATTTATTCTTACTTATTTTGTTGATAATTTTCATTTGTTTTCTCCAGTATTAATCGTGGTTATCCATAAAATTTGTATATTGCTGATTTTTTTGTTATTTATCAGTTAACAAAGTCGCTAGTTTTATTAGCTCTTATTCTTAAAATTTATTATCTAAGCTGCTGTTTGTTAACAAAAATTATACCGAACAGAAGGCTATAAAAATCATTGACTTATGTAAGTGGTCGTCTTTTTAAAGTAACGGGTATGATTTGCCTGTTAAATGGAAACAAGCTCCGCACTAATCGCTTAAAAGTGTTTATTTTAGAAAGACCTTTACTATTGAAATATTTTAGCAATTGCAAGTGTGAATCATAGTTCCCACGGTCTGCGTCATTGCCATTAAGTTAAGAGATTATTATCGTAGGTTGGGCTGCCGTCTTTTTGGCAACCCAACATCAAATATGCTAAAAATGTTGGGTTAACGATAAAGCCGTTAGCCCAACCTACGAGAAACCATACGTATTTTCTTAACTTAATGGCAATGACGCAGACCGTGGGAACGATATATCATCCAGTTAATATTGGACTTGCTTAGACCTGTATATTTTTCATTAAATAAAGCATTTTAGAACTCGTCATTAAAGATCCCAATGAATTAGTCAATAAATCCGAAATTCTCATCAATAAAGCTTTGTTGTTGTTCTGAATTAACTCTAGATTTTTTATACCTTGATCAGTAATCTTAGATTGCAGCTTTAACTCATCTTGTTTCACTTGTAGCGTATAGAGCAAGCTGTTTTCCACTAAATTTCGTTTTTCTCCAGCGACTGCTTTTGATGAAGCTAGCCATTCGCTAAGGCCTAGGTGAATTTTATCTAACAAAGAACTTATTTCTCTTTGGCTCTGAAACAATTGTTCCATTAACAACTGTTCATTACGAAGAGTAATATTATCCCTCTTTAATCGTACATAATAATTTTCAAGACCAAGCTTCATTACTGATAACTCAGAAAATAATGGGTGTTTTGCACTAACATCCATACTAATGCGCGATAAATTTATTTGCTTTCCATAGCATCGAATCAATTGATCCCATATAGTTGAACAGCATAACATTTGTTCATTCATTTCAGAATCAATTGAACCTAATGTATTGATGACTAAATGTTGATCTTCAACATTTAGCTCATCAATTGAAAGCAATTTAACAACAACCTTCTCGGCAGTATTGCAATTAAAAAACTGAAGAAAATGTTCAATTGATTTCATTTATTCTCCTATAGATAAGGTGATGGTAAAAATTCATCAGAATATTGCTTTGTTGCTTTTGTTAGCTGTGTCAATTTATCCAAAGCCTTGTTCATGCTGTTATCTGGTTTTTTATTCACTATATCAGTGATAAAAATATACAACTGAGTTATAGCTTGCTCATTTTGTACCAGTACATTTCTTGCGCGTTTTTTTGTTTTGAGAAAAGTGTTGACCATTCCTGTGCTAAATCTTTCTTTTCATCTGCACTGTAAATAGATGCTTCATACATTATTTTACTATTGATAGGCTCAACACTTTTCATCACTAAATAATAGTGTTGTAAGTTATCCGATATAGCTTGGTAAACTTGCTCTACAGCATATTTATAATCATTAATAGTTTTTTTATCTTCCTTAATATCAAGAGAAATAATGTCTTTAAAATTTTGAGTCATTGCTATTAATTTTTTAAGCTGAATTGCACCATTTTTATTAGGCAGTGATTTTAATTTTTTCTCTAAATAGAATAATTTTTTGCTTATAGCAACCTTACCTTTAACCTCATACTTCTCTTTAGCTTTATAAGTATCCAAGATCAATTCCAGTTTTTTTTTATTCCAAATTTTAAATATCTTATACCCTCCATAAATTAATAACTCAATAAAAAATGACACTACTCCTCGGTAAAGTTCAATAGAGTTGTCGCCTACAGCCATATTTAATAATATAAATATAAAAAGCCAAAATAATATTTTTTTCATCATAATATATCTCCTTGTTTATTTTAAAAAAACTCATAAATAATTAATATTTAAAACTAACCAAAGTTATTTATCCCTTTTGAAATATTTAATAGATTTTGTTTAGCTAACTTTACTTTGTTAGCACTATCATTATTTATAGAAATAATTTCAGCTACCAACACATCTAACTTTAGTAAAACTTTCTCATTTTCAAAAAGTAATTTATTAGCAATAATATGATTATCATTCGATACTTCATACCGTAGTGTTAATGTTTCTTCCTCTTGCTTAGAATGCCACTTATCACAATGAATCCTTTTATAAAAAAATTCATTGTCTATAGTATTAATACATTTAATAGCCAGCCAATATTTTTCTAAATTATCTAAAAAACAAAAGTAAGTTTCATTCAAAATATCCATATACTTAATATAAGTAACCTCATTACAATTAAACTTGTCACTTAAAATATCATTTATTTTTTCCTTTTTATCTTGAAGTTTTTTTAGTTGCTCAAGACCTTCTTTATTATTTATAACCTGTAGTTTTAAATATATATATTTTGTTTTTTTTATAAGTTGATTAATATTTATAATTTTTGGTGTTGCTTTAATAAATTTTATAACCCTACCAATTAATACTACAGCCATATAAATAATATAAATTACTAAGCCTAATAATATTGGTGAAATATACAACATTATAAACACCATAAATACCTCCTTATTTTTTTAAAATTAATTATTTAATATAATTTTCTTTTTTTACAACCTCTTTGTATTCAATGGGTATGATTTAGTAATATTTTCATGAGTAGACTCCTTATTTTTACTTAGAACCTGTTTAAG
>CAZZIX010000044.1:4816-14093 GCA_964654345.1 uncultured Methylomarinum sp. | reverse complement strand
GTATTTACAGGAGCATCCCATAGTTCAATCATTTCATCATCAAGTAAAGTTAGAGTGATTGAGCAGCCTGTCATGTCTAAAGAAGTTGTATAGTTACCTACTAGGGAACGATAAATCTCTATGCCATGTTTCTCCCAATATTGCGCTGCTAGGTTATAAATTAAATGTAGCTCCATTAAAGGAGTAGAACCTAGTCCATTAACATGCAATAATGCCTTTTGAGATTTTTTTGGATTAAGGTCAGCATCAATTGCAGTAGCTATTATTTTTACAATTTCTGTTGCACTCATCATGCCAATTGTATCGTGACCACGTTCTCCATGGATACCAACGCCCATCTCAATTTTATCATCAGCTAATTCAAACGTTGGTTTTCCTAAAGCTGGGACAGTACAGCAATTTAATGCAACGCCCATAGTAGCCGTCATTTGATTAACTCTGTCACCTAAGAATTTACAGTCAGCTAAGTTCATACCCTTTTCTGCTGCCGCACCAACAATTTTTTCTACAATTAATGTCCCCGCCACTCCTCGGCGGCCTGTGCTATGTGTTTTTGGTAACGATACATCGTCATCAATTAATACTGTTTCATAAGGGCAGTCTAGCATTTCGGTTGCAATCTCAAAGTTCATCACATCACCAGCATAGTTTTTGACAATAAATAGAACACCAGCCCCATTATTGACTGATTCAGCAGCAGCGATCATTTGGTCAGGGGTAGGGGAGGTGAAAATTTGACCAGGGCAAGCTGCGTCTAACATGCCTGAACCAACAAATCCTGTATGTAACGGTTCGTGGCCTGATCCACCCCCAGAAATAAGGGCGACTTTATTGGTGGTGGTTAGTTTGTTTCGGCTAACAAACAGTGGTTGCTCGTTAAGTTGAATAATATCAGAATGCGCTTTGGCAAAACCCTGTAAGCTTTCTTCCAATAAATCTTCTATGTTATTGAGAAATTTTTTCATCGTGAGTACTCCACTTTCAAATTCAATTGGGTTATTTATTTCCAGCTGCCTTAAATCACTACCTGATTTCGGCCATTTAATTTAGCTTGATAAAGGTTGTTATCACTACATTTCATCCAGTCTTTCCAATCGATGTCAGGTAGAAGCATTGCTGCACCAATACTTATAGTCACTGAGCAGTCTGGTAAGAGAGGAATAAGAGCCAACTGGTTGCGTAAATTGTCAGCAATACTTTTACAGTTATTAGTATCAGTATTAAATAACAGAACGAGAAATTCTTCACCACCAATTCGGAATACGGTATCAGAATTTCGAAAAAACTTTCGAAGAAATATCCCAAAATTTCTTAAGACTACGTCGCCTGTTTCGTGTCCAAAGGAATCATTGATTGACTTAAAGTCATCAATGTCAATCATGATAAGTGCCATAGGCGTGTTAGTGCGATGGTTTTGCTGTATCGCGTTTTCAAGAGTGCTTTGGAGTTGTGATCGGTTTAACAGGCCAGTGAGGGAGTCAGTAATGGCTAATTTTTCTAACTTATTTTGGTGTGCCGTAATAATGCGAACAAAGATAAATGAGATTGCACAAATTCCAATCAGTGATATTACATATCTAATGGGGAGAGGAGGCTCCAGAAGAACCCAGGCTTGAGGAACAATCACGATAAAAAAAATTGTGCTTGCTATCCATGCTAGTTTTTCAGGAAGTATTAAATAGAAAGATAGTATGGCTAAATAACTCCAAAAGGCTGCTATTACAGCTTGTTCTCTAAATGCAAGGCTAAGGAGTAAAATGATGGATGGAGTAATAAAAAAAAAATTGATCGAAATGTAATAATAACCCTGTTTACAGAACCAAGCATTGATAGCAAAAAGTGCCATAACAACTAAGATCCCCATTCCTAGCAGAGACCGGCCTTCGGAAAAGTTGATAATGCTAGAAGGTGCTAGAAGTAATAGGGCTATTATCGAAAGTCTCTGAGATGACTTTAAGAGGAAATCATTCTGTTTGAATTGATGTGGAAATGAATTCTTTATCATTTTTAGAGGAAAGAAATTCTCCACTGATTTAGTTTGAGTAAGTTAAGCATACCAAAAAATTGATATGTATATTGTTTTTATGGAGTTTTTTTGTATGGACAACTATGAGAAATTGAAATATTTAAGAGTGTTAAGTATGGTTATTTTTATTCCTAAGTAGTCTTCTTTTTAAAATAACTCAATTTGGTCTATTTATTGCCTGCTTTATTAATATGAGAGTCTTGGCTTTTTTGATAGTGATAAAACTTGAATTTTTAATGACATAATTATGGAGCAACCGATGAGTAAATCTTCTCGACGAAAATTTCTTCTTACTTCTTCTGGCGCTCTTGCTGGAACACTTATTTCACCCACTTTTGTACAAGCTGAGACTCAAAATCAAAAAAACTCTGAGACTAAAGATTTTTTTTCACAAAGTGGATTAGTCACAGGTAAGAAAAAACCAATTAATTACCAATCTATTCCTGGTTTTCTTAGTGCAGAACAATTATTACCACATTTTGAGGCACACTATGGTGGAGCGTTAAAGGGTTATATGGCTGCTGATGATAAGCTACAATCTAGCATTGTCAGTGGAGAGGGAATGGATTCGAGTAGCTATGGAGCGCTTCAGCGAGCAAGGACAACAAAAAGTAATAGTGTTGTTTTGCATGAACTGTATTTTGAAGGTATGAGTGAAAACTCGTGCAATTTGATGCCAGAAGTTAAAAGTGCACTAGAAAAACGTTTTGGAACTGTAGATAAATGGGCTGCTGATTTTCAAGCCTGTGCAAAGGCTTCTTCGGGTTGGGCGATACTTGCTTTTCACCCTGTTAACGGCAAGCTTTATAATGTAATTAGTGATGCACATGCAACGGGGGTGAACTGGATGGCTACACCACTTGTTGTTATTGATGTATATGAGCATGCTTATTATGTAGATTACAAAAATAAGAAAACAGACTATATCGAAAAGTTTATGGAACACATTGATTGTAAAGAAGTTAATCGACGATATAAAATGGCTTATATGTAAGTAATCTTAAGAATGCGCTAATGCTTCTGTCACTGCGCAAATATCAGGCATAATCCAGGTAGGTTTGTAGTCAATTGATTTTAAATCTGCTTTATTGGATATTCCTGTTAAAACCATAATGCTTCGGAGTCCTGTGTTAACAGCCCCTAAAATATCTGTATTTAATCTATCGCCGATGGCAATTGTATTTTCAGGCGTAATGCCTAAAATTTTAATAGCTTGCTGATACATAATAGGTTCAGGTTTACCAATAATAGTAGGTGATACTTTCGTTGTTGCTTGTAAGGCGGCTAGGATAGCTCCATTACCGACAACAGGACCTTTTTCTGTGGGTAAGGTCGTATCAGCGTTTGTGGCAATAAATTTTGCACCTGCATGAAGGTGTAATGAAGCATTAGCAAGCTTTTCCCAGGTTAATTTTCTGTCTAAACCACAAATAACAAAATCGGCTGGTGATTCAGTATCAAATGAATCAATTAAAGTAAAACCTTGTTCTATCAAAGGTTGACGAAGCCCTTCTTCACCAATAATAAAGGCTCGATTCGAGCTTGGTATTGAGTGTTCACTCAAATAATGTGCTGTTGCCATGCTAGACGTTAGTATTTCTTTGTGGGAGACGGTCACGCCCATCGTTTTTAATTTAGAAACATACTGATCTTGAGTGAGGCTAGCATTGTTGGTTGCAAGCACAAAAGGAAGTGATTTTTTCCTTAGAAGTTGAAAAAAATCTATAAGTCCAGGCATAGCACGGTTTCCTTCCCATAAAACTCCATCCATATCAATGATGAGGGCGTGAATATTTGTAAGAGAATGCATGAGGGGTATGAAAAGAAAGGCGTGAAGTAGGTATGTTTTATAAGTGCGTTAATTATATCATCTGCACGAATCTAGATTTTTGTTAATTAGAAGAAAGGGAGGTGTTCTGGAAAAAAATTAATCAATGTTATATAGCCTGTTTTTTCATGTCATTTAACGTTTTTCTGGGAGTAAGCTAAGGAAGAGTATGAATGAAAATTGTAAGGTATTATTTTTTAAATGAAATAATTAAGCCAATAGCGGAGTAATAAATGGCTTGATTATTGCTTTCTTTCTCTGGGCTAGATGTGTTTTTGTTTGTTGTGGATTAAAAGTATGCTGGTTTTTTTTACTGATATTGAAAGTTAGCCGTCGAAATCAGAGGGAGTTTTATGTATCACAAAAGACATTGGAGCGTTATTTTTATCGCTTCCATTTTTGTTCATGAATTCTTTGCAAAGCAACTGCTTATACATCATTACAAAGAGGGTGTTAGAGTTGAAAACCCTTACCATAACAGTAGGAAATGCGTTAAAATTGCTACAAAGAACTATTGATGATCTTTGGGCTATATAGAAAGAGAAATTAAATTTTGATTATAAAAGGTGTATTATGAAAATAACTAAAATTCTACGACTGCTATTTTTTTGTGGAACTTTTGTATTCTCCTCTTGGGTTCAAGCAGCCCAAGGTGATGGAACTGGAGGAGGAGGCGGTGATGGCGTTACGCCTGGCTCTACTGCACCTCCAGGTGCTCAGGATGCTCCAGGTCCCGGCCTTGGAATAGGTCCAATTGAAATGACCGAAGCCAAGATGGATACATTATTTGATTGGGCAGAAAACACTTATCCAGATCTTTTTCCTAATCATCAAACGTCTAAGATGATTGAAGGCTATTATGCGCGTTATTACCCATCAACTAATATTTATTTAGGCGCTAAAGATAAGCAAGTTTTTGCATATGGTGCACCCTTTGGTGGACTGTTAAATGCTGGTACATTTAAAGCATTAGTTCATTCCTCAGGTATATAAAAAAAGATTAAGTGCAAAAAGTTATAAAGTTTATCTGATATTCGAGATTTAATATCCATGTCTTGTGAGCATCACTGTCACTAAGTTAAGGAAAATATGTATGGTTTTTTGTAGGTTGGGCTAACAGCTCTTACGTTAACTCAACATTTTTTAGCATTCATGTGTTGGGTTGCCAAAGAGATGGCAGCCCAACCTACAAAAATATCGAATATTGATAAATAAAGGCTAACAGGGAAATGGACGACAGAATCGTAAGACGCAGCAATAATTCTAAATAAATCTCCGAGGAATCTATAGACTTACTTTTTGGATTTGGTAAGGAGATGAAAACTGAGTTAAATTTATTAGCTGACAAAATCTGTTGCAGTCAAACTGATTTATTTTGGATAAAGGATTTTCAATGTGAGTTTGAGTGTATTGCTAATACAATAACTCTTCTAGCTTGTAAATATACAGAGTTGAAGATAAAGCTTATGGTTAAACCGCAAATGAAAGATGCTTGTTTGATGTGATTTTTTTGATCGTCCCCATGATGAAATTAATTATTGTCATCATGAAAACGAACAAATAAGAGGAGTTTTAAAACTAGTTCATTAGTTTTATATCGTCAATTCCAATATTAGCATTAATTGCCTCACCACTATTCCAGCCAGTATAAGGAGCATCATCGCCTGCATGACCTTGTCCTGTTACTTCACCTAATTTTCCTTGGGTGAATCTAACAGATTTAACATTTCCAAGTGTTTCTTGTGCCGAGAAAGTCGCGTTTGATTTACCATGACCACCTAGTGGAACCATCTGCACATCAGCTAACGAGAAAGAAGCATCATGCCATTCGCCATCTGCTGGGATTTCAACACCTGTTATTACAACATAACGAGACCTTAAGTCAGCTAATGTGTTGCCAAAAGCAGCGTGCATTTCAATTGTTTCAGTCCCCATGTTTTTAAAGCGAGCGGATATAGTGGTTGCACCTTTTGCGTTATAGTTGCCACGCCAACCCCCTGTTGAGTTATGAAGAGTGATTTTTATATCTTTGTCTTCAGTGTCCGGGTTTCCTCCATTTGATATGAATTTTAAATATTTATTACCATCTGCTTCGGTTTCAACAGTTATAGGATTAGTTGCTGCTGAGCCTTTGCCCCAACCTTGGGTTGTTCCATCAGAAAAATCATTGTGGATTATGTCGGCAGCAGTTACATTGGCACAGGTTAATACTGAAGCCAAAGCAACCAAGGGTGAAAAAATTTTTTTCATGTTGTTCTCCAACTTTACCCCAAAGGGGTATTATGTTTTGTGAAATATATTCAAGTTGATCTTAAAGAAAACCAACTCAGTATTCGTTAAATAAAAAATTATCTTTGGCTTATAATTGGATTCTATAGGCTCTAGATGCGCTTTTATCTTCAGCTTTGTCTGTCCAAAAACGTCCACGACCTACAACAACGCCATCATCACTGATGCTGTATGCTTCTCGTAGTTCTTTCCAGTTTTCTTTATCTGCTGCTGGTATCATTTTGTAGAGATCCATTAAATGACCATCTTTATAGACAAAAGCGTGTCTATTATCTTCGGTATCATTTGCACTGCCTACGATATGACCATGTGTGTTAATGTCGTAAGCCTGTGTATCACCACCAAGTCCAGGAAGTTCAGTCATATTAGTTCCATCATGCATAAAAGCTGCATATTTACCACTAGTTGTTAATGACCAACCGGTAGTTTCACCTTTATCATTGATAGCTCTTGCTTCTGAATAGCCTGAACTATCAAGTGATCCTAATTCTGTAGTAACACCATCTTTATAAATAAATGCAATTGCAGAACCATCTGGTTTGGTTGCAACGCCGGCAATTTGATTGCTGTCGTTGATATCAAATGCGAAAGAGCGTTTACCACCAAGAATTTCACCTTCTAAAGGTTTTAAAACTGGAGTGGCAGAACTTGCGTCAGTCATAAAAGCGACATGATCAGAGTTATCAGCTTTACTTGCAGACCAGCCAACTAGCATGTCATTATTATTCATACCTAAGGCTCTTGAGTCAGTTCCACCCAAGGTGCCAAGGTTAACTAATTCTGCTCCACTTTTGTTGTAAAAAGCATTGTATATGCGAGGTGTGCCATCTTCTGTTTCTAATGTTGCATAACCTGTAATTGCTCCACTATTATTTGCAGCAGTGGGTCGTGGTCGGCCTCCACCTAAGTCATTTAATGTCTCTATGTTTCCTTGGGTGTAATCAAATCTAACAGGGAAGCTTTTTCTATCAGCATCTCTAGCTTTACCCGCAATGACTGTACCATCTTCACTGACGGCGTATGCGTAGGAATCTTTACCACCTTCAAGTACACCTAGATCTGTAAATGATTTAACAGTGCCTGTAGGCATGGTTTCTGTTATACCCGTTGCTTGAAATTCTGTGTCACTTATTGCTGTAACATTCGCTTTATAAAGTTTATTACTTACAGCCACTTCTGAAAGTGAAAATTTTAAGTCTTTTGAAACCATAACTGCCGGGTTCATAGGCATGGTAGTAATAGGTGTTGCAGTTTGTAATAAAAGCTTGTCTGGGGCTTGAAATTTCATTTTGACGTCATACATCATTCCTCCATACATAACATGAGGGATATGCAAGGTATCGCCAGATAAAGTTGAGTCACTGGCTGCATTAGCGAGAGAACAACAGAGTGCTAATGAGGTAAACATTAAACCAGAGTGTTTCATAAATTTCACCTAAGGTGTAGTTGTTGATATAGAGTATTTAGATAAGGCATATTGAAAATAGCTATCTACATATGTTTAACGATTTTATTTTTCTTGTTTTTAAAATTATTTTTATAGCTTTAAAGAAGCAGAAGTCAATCGCTCATGTAAATATAGCAAAATATGTGCCTAAACTATGATAGGTGAGATATTTAATATATATCTTTTTGAATTAAATAAAGATTATTGAAAAACTTGAGCAATGACAACGCTAAAGCTTGTTAAAGAAGACAAAAGAGAGGAGGGTTAAATAGTAAATTTTTCGTGTTAGAAAGCGGATAGCTCTGGTTCCATAGAGTCTAAAGCATTTTGTTAACAAAAAATAAAGGTGTTAATGTCAATTTTAGAGTTAGCAGGATTGTTTTATAGGTCTGAGCAAGAATTTACTTAATTAAACTGTGTTAAATAGCTATTTATTTTAAGCTATCTAACGCTTTTGATGTGGTTTCAAAAAACCAATTGAGTCATTCTGCTTTACCAAGAAAAGAAAAGGATTGAGCTTTGATTAAGCAATAAATATCTTCATTTTCACTCAGTGCTAAATCAGAAAAAGCTTTGGGTGTTATGTCAACCGTCAGGGGTGTATCACCAATATTAATATGAAGTGAAACGCATGATGCATTTTTTATACACGAAATAATCTTGCCCTTAAGCTGGTTTTGAATAGAAATCTGAGAAATGTATTGTTTAGCAATGGCAATTTCACTAGAACGTATTGAGAGATAGCACGAATCACCGATAGAAAACCTATCTGTTAGTGGTAATAATAATGTTTTTCCCTTTACTTCTGCAATGGTGTGGCCTGAAGCAATATCATGGGAAATAATAGTAGCAGTAATAATATTTTCTAATCCCATTGAATTAGCAACATGCTGGACACGGTCAGCTTTGATTACATCGTAAAAATGCCCCGTTCCTAGAATACGACCTTGATTAATAACGACTAACTGGTCAGTTAAATGTAAGATTTCTTCGATGGAATGACTGATATAAATCATCGGTAAATCCAGCTCATTTTTTACTCGCTTTAAAAAGGGTAATATTTGTCCTTTTAAACCTTGATCCAATGATGCCAAAGGTTCATCCAATAATAAAAACCGCGGTGAAGCCAGTAAAGCTCTGCCCAATCCTACCCGCTGTTTTTCTCCACCAGAAAGTTGAACAGGTCTTTTTTTCAATAAATGGCCTATTTCTAGTAAATCAATAATTTCATTTTCTTTGAATCGACGTTGTTTTTTTGTTATGCGTTTATATCCATAAAGCAGGTTCTTATTGACAGATAAATGTGGAAAAAGTTGGCTATCTTGAAACACAACCCCAACTTTACGTTGATTAGGTGAAAGGTTGATGTTTTTTGCACTATGAAATAAATGTTTATCACCTAGTTTTAACCAGCCGTTATCAGGGTGAGCCAAACCTGCAATTAAGTTTAGCAGTGTACTTTTTCCCGACCCAGATGAGCCAAATAAGCCTGTTACTGGTTTATCCAGCGCAAAATTTGCTTCTAGATCAAAAGTGCCTCGTTGTAATTGTACATCAAGAGAGAGCATTATTTTCCCCCTAGCCAGTGGGCCGTACGTTGTTCAACGAAGCCACTGAATAACAAGGCGCCAAGTGCAAGAATAACTGAGATAATCAATAATCTTTGCGCTGATTCTGCACCATCAGG
>CAZZIX010000044.1:0-4716 GCA_964654345.1 uncultured Methylomarinum sp. | reverse complement strand
CCTTGCCTTCCTAGTGCTAATAATAATAAATAGCCTGTTACTACCGGAGGCAAAACTAAGGGCAGGTGCAATAGTCCATCAAGCAAAGATTTGCCGATAAAATCATAGCGGGCTAATAGCCAGCCTGTAAAAATACCGGGAATAAGAATAATCCCGACACTCCATAAACTTACTTTTAAAGAGAGCATCATGGTTGAATATTCTTCTGGAGAAAGATCGAACATAAATTCCTTACTATTGTGTGTTAAAACCGTATTTTTTAAAGATAGCCAAAGCTTGTGGTGAGCTTAAATAGGTTAAAAAGCTATCAGAGGATTCATTAGCAGAGGCTAGTTTGGCTACTGGGTAAACGATTGCGTTATGACTATCTGCTGGAAATTCAGCCGCTAGCTCTACCTTTTCAGATTTATTCGCATCCGTTGAATAAACAATACCCGCATCACATTCAGCTAATTCTACAAATGCTAAGGCTGCGCGTACATCCTTTGTTCCTACAATATGAGGTTTAACGTCTTTCCACCAACCCATTGATTCCAGTGCTTGTTTAGCATATATTCCAACAGGCACATGGCTAGGATCACCTATGCAAAGTTTCCCTTCTAAATGAGTGGCAAAATTATAAGTCTTGTTCATTTCTACAGCTATTGGTTTTCCTTTTGGCGTTATCAAGACGATTTTGTTGCTGAGAAGGTTTTTCCGTGATTGCTTAATAATCAGGTTCCGTTCTTGTAAATAATCCATCCAGTTAGGGCTGGCAGAAATAAAAACTTGTGCAGGCGCACCAGCTTCAATTTGCTTGGCTAATGTTGAGGATGAGGCAAAAGAGGCTTTAACTTTACTATCAGGTGATATTTGATTAAATTGCTTAATAATTTCACTGATAGCATTACTGGTGCTGGCGGCCGCATAAACCAATACTTTTTCTGCTGCTGTAGCAGAGTGAGTGAATAGAAAAAAAGCAATTCCAAATAGATAATGTTTCATAAATTTAATTCAATTGCGTTGATCGAAGCGTAACTGTAGTTAATACAAAGAGGATTGTTGCCATGATTATCAGGGGTAAAATGCTAGATTTTAGTAAAGGAGTTTCTGCAAATAATAAGGCAGCCCTACAGTTATTAACCACTAATGAAAGTGGGTTGTACTGAGCAATTGTTGCCAGCCATTCGGGCATTTGCTTACTAGGTACTAAAGCAGTGCTGGTAAATAGCATGGGCATATTAACTAAATGTACAAACGTTGCCATGTTTTCTTGTGAGCGTGCTTTTAATGCAATCCAGCAAGAAAGACTACAAAAGGCAATGCCGAATAACAGTAAACTAACTATCATGTGAAATAACGGCTCAGTGGAGAATTGTAATTTTGCACCCAATGCCAACCCTAAAAGTAACACTAATAAGGCCTGAATAATTAGCCGCGAAACATCGGCAGATATTTTTCCAGCAATAATCATTATCTTTGAGGCGGGCGTTGATAAAACTCGGCCTAAAAATTGGTTTTGCATATCTCTGATGAATTCTATCCCTGATTGTGATGCGCCAAATAAAACGGTCATAGCACAGATGCCTGGCACCAAAAAATCTAAATAGCGGATACCGGTTGGCAAGTCATTCAAAGCATATCGCTGAAATAAAAAGCCAAAAAATAGCATCCACATTAAGGGTTGTACTAAGGAAAAAGTCAACGCCACAGGTCGCCTTAAGGTTTTTATCCATGTCCGTTTAAAAACGGCTAAAGCGATAGAAAAATGATGAAAATTCAACGGCGTTTCCTTTGTCCCTTTTTACGGTTTTTTAGAGTAGGTGGTGGAACAATTGTTTCCCCAGTTAATTTAAAATATGCATTTTCTAGGCTAGGTTCTTCCCAGCGACATTCGACAACTGAATGTTGTTGTTCTTCAAAAGCTTTTAAAGCTAAACCTAAGATTTTAGCTTTGTTTAATTCAGAGTTTTGATTAATTTCTAATCTAGCTGATTGACCTTTAAATTGAATAGCTATTGTAGAAATAGTTTGCTGTAATAATTGCTTTAGACTTTCTGTATTTTTTAAAACTGTTGTGGTTTTAATATGAAGCACTGGTTTGGCATGTGCTTGAATAATGTTATCCGCTGTATCATTTTCAATTAACTTACCTTTATCAAGTAATAACACGCGAGAACTGTGCTGGCGTACATTTTCCAGTTCATGGCTGATAATAATAATAGTATTCCCTTGTTCTTGGTATGCCTTAAGAAACTCCCAAAAAAAGGCTTTGCCCTTTGGATCTAAAGCACTGGTGGGTTCATCAAGTAATAAAAGTTTTGGTCGATGAAGAATGCCTATTGCTATATGTAAACGCTGAGCTTGCCCGCCCGAATAACTATGGGTTCTCCTGTTAATAAAAGGGTTTAATTCAAAGGTATTGATTAACTCATTAATTCTTTGTTTTGCTATTTTGCCAGATAATCCATATAGGGCCGAAAAATAGTGTAGTAATTCCATCCCTGTCATTTCAGGGTCTAATGCTCTATCTTGACTGATATAACTGATTAGTTTTTTTAGTTGTTCAGCTTTTGTTTGAACATTTAATTGAAAAATACTGATAGATCCTTGCTCTGGTTTTAAGATACCTGCAATTATTTTTAAAAGTGTAGATTTTCCAGATCCATTTGCACCAACGATAGCTATCATCTCTTGCTCAACAATATTTAGATAGATTTCTTTGAGTGCAATGATACCCTTAGGGTAGACTTTGCTGATTTGTTGAAGATTAGCTATGGCGGTTGGATGCATATGTTTTTTATCTCAGAACTATACTCATTGATGACCATATTGTAGGTTGGGCTGCCGTCTTTTTGGCAACCCAACGTCTCTTTTGCTTTAAAATGTTGGGTTAATGATAGAGCTGTTAGCCCAACCTCCCCAGTCTTTTAATCATCAGCACGAACAATAGTTCCAACATGTTCGCCCTTGATTGCTGCTTTAATTAATTCAGGCTTAGTACCATTAATAACCTGGAATGATTTTACTAATCTAGATGTTTTTAGAATATCTGGTAATACTTCATCAAAAGGTAAGGTTTTAAATTTGCGTTCATTCATTTCAGATACGGTAATTTCTGGAATAAATTCAGCATTAGGATTGGTCTTTGGATCAGAATCATATAAACCATCCACATCCTTAACCAGAGTGACTGTTTTACAGCCAAAACATTCAGCAAGGATTAAACAACCTGCATCGGTTCTATGAGGAGGAATACGACCAATACCCGGAGGATGTTCCCAAAGAGAATAGGGGGGGACACCATTAAAAATAACGCCAGGTGCAGATCTGATAAATAATGGTAATAAATGTCCAAAAATTTCAGGTGGAATGGCAACCACCCCGTAAGGTGAAAGTAAAGCACCCAACATATGTGCATTGCCTAATGCATCAGTCACAGAAATCTGTGCAAGTGCTCCGGTTGGTAGACCTAAGTCACAGCCAATAGAAAATACGTGTTTGCTACGAAGACCGCCGCCAACGCCAAGGATTAATTTTTCCTTTTCAAGTAATTCACCTAAAACTTCAACAACAGGGTAAGTTAGCTCTTTGCCTTGGTCAATGATAGAGCTTGAGCCAATTTTAATGACATGAGTCTCAGGAAGCATGCGTATAACCGGTGTTTCAACTTCAGTTGAAGCCATCACTTTTTTGTCTATAAGGCTTTCGCGCATCAGCACAGAATTGAGATGATGGCGTTTATCAGTTTGATTAGTCATATTTTTTTGTAAGTTCACTTTAATACAATTTGGGTTCTAAAACTCTTTTAGTTTAGAAACCTTAGAAATAGTTAATTTGTTTGGCTTAATCAGCGCTAATGATAGTTCCTACTTGTTCACCATTAAGTGCTTTTGTAATGTTGCCGGGAACCAAACCATTAATAATTTGAATGTCACGTCTAACTTCTGCATTTTTCATAAACTCAAGTACAGGGGGCTCTACAACTGAATCAGGTAAATCTAAAGCATTAAGTTCGTCAACTGTGATTTTAGGGATGAATGTCGCATGTTTATCCTTTTTTGGGTCAGCAGTATATAAACCATCTTCATCTTTAATATAAATCATTGCGCGAGTGCCAAACATCTCGCTAATTAAATAAGAACCACTGTCTGTTCTATGAGCAGGTAATCGTCCAATTTCTGGGTTGCGTTGCCAAAAAACATAAGGAGGCATGCCAAAAAAGATGACGGCCTGACGTTCTGCAAGATATAAGGGTAATTGTGGAAACTGGATAGGTTCAATAAAAGGAATGCCATGTTTAGCCATTAAAAAGTGGATCATTCGTGCATTTTGCATACTTACAAAAGTACCTAAAACACTTAGAACACCCGTTGGCATACCTAAATCAACACCTACACTGTATGCGTGCCTGGCTCTAGTTCCAGCACCCGTGCCGATAATCATTTTATGGTGAGGTAAGTTTTCTACTATCTCATCTAAAATGGGTATTACAGCGGCACGACCGCGATCAATAATGCTTTGGCCGCCAATTTTAATAACATTGGCATTGGGAAGTACTTTAAAAACGGGTTGTTCTGAAGTTTGGGCTAAAAGTGATTTGTCTGTTAGATTGCCGTTGATTAAAGAGGCACCCAATTCTGTTAGTAAGTCGTCGTTACTCATGTTCTTTTATAGTTATCGTTTAGGAATATAAATCGAATAAATTTGACAGCTAATGTAGAGTCTTACCCTTAA
>CAZZIX010000043.1:11618-14210 GCA_964654345.1 uncultured Methylomarinum sp. | reverse complement strand
CTTAATACCTCATCTAAATTATTATTTCAACTGATTTTAAACCCGATTGCCCTGTCGGGGTAAAGAAGATGCATATACAGATTGTACAGAAAGTGGTTCCGATGGTTATCTTGACCTGCAACTAAAGTTTCAAACACAGAATACTGTTGAAATGCTTGGCGTCGTTTCTGATGGAGAACAACGCGTACTATATCTGACTGGTAATTTAAAAGAGGAATTTGGGGGCACAGCAATAACAGGTGAAGACATTATCATTATCATGAAAAAAGGTAAATAACGAGGAAAAAGGAATAGCTAGAAATTCTGAGGAACAATACTTTATTATTCTGTTTTTTAGTCCTGAGAGATGGTTGGAATTGAATAAGCAGTAATGTTGGGTTGCCAAAGAGACGGCAGCCCAGCCTACGCCTTAATTAAATCTGGCTCATTGGGTGCAACTGGTAAAGGACACAATTCTCACCTAACCACCTAAAGTTACAATATTGTGAGTGACTAATAAGTAAACCCCAATAAAAATAAATAAGACACCCAAAACTTTCCATATTATATCGGGGTATGATTCTGCTCCTCCATATCCACGCCGATGATTCATATAACCAAAAACATAGTTCATATATGACGCCATAAAACAGAAAATGATTCCAAATATTATGAGACTGATAATTATCAATTGATCTTGATGACGTAAACTACTTAAATAGGCCAGAACTACAAAGTAGCACATTAAAGCAATCGTCATTATTTTTATTAGACTAGACAGCATTAGATGTAATACTTTATTGTACTTTTTTAAGGGCTCCTATATATCCTTACACTTTACCATTGAGATCATTAGGAATATAAAAAAGCCCTCATTAAGAGATTATTGAGGAAGTATTAAATCTCCAGTATCAACTGCCTCGTATGCACTTCCAGGTACACTTTTTATCTGATTAAGGTTTTCGTCGTTCCAGCGTGGATCGGGAATGCCAGATAAGAACCAATTACCCCCATTATCTGCTAGGAACATGCCATATTTCTTCAAAGCAGTTAAAATAACCTGTACTTCTTCTGAAAAACCAGTAATATCGAAATCTGCCTTTAAACGTACTCTTAATCCCATAGGCGGCAGATTTGGATCAGTTGATTTAGATGCAAAATGAGTCGCTGGGTGTATATATGCTCGTTGAGACTTTTTGACTGTAAAGCGTAAGGCATGGTTAATTACTTTTTGTTCCATTACCTCTTCATAGCTTATTAAGCCAGGCAATATAGGAAGACCAGCTGCATCTGCACTAGTTTTATATTCACCCCTTAATTCATTAGATCTTAAGTTAAAGATTGCACCCGAGCCTGCCTGCCAATGATCTGGAGATTGGTTTCCTTCACTATTTGGTGGCCAGGCACTGAATAATTCATACAATTTACAAGCTCTTTGGTCGACCATAATAATATGCCGATCTCCAGTACCGTTTGGTCCACCTTCAATGGGGGGGGTATTTGGGATAGGATAGAGCTCATGGTCACTTTCATCTGAAAATTCAAAATTAATTTTTCGACGAGGAGTTGTTTGCTGTATAGCCACTACGGGTATACCATTAGGTGCACCATTCCACTCTGTCCCAAAATCAGGATGAGTATGCCCATCCAAGCCAATTGACGTTATGTATGCATCTGAATTTTGATGGACTGGTAAGTTTGATATATCAGTATTCCAAGGGTTATCTGCGGGAAAGATAGTACAGTTATCATCAATCGGTTTGGTTGCAGCCTCCATCATTGCTATGCTGTCATCAATTGTACCTATGGTTGACACTTGGTTATTTATTAGAACATCAACCTTATTGTCTTTAAATCCAATACAATTAAGGTTTGAAAAGCAAGTATAGAGATAACCACTTCCCGTTTGTGGCATGGAGTATTCTGTCAAAAATAAATCAGAATAATCAGTGTATGCCCAATTTGATAATGCTATTAGCTTGTCTTCATTTTCGTCCGCAAATACCGGCATTTGACAAGAAAAAGTAGCAACTAGAGCAAGGGCGGTTCTTCTAAAAATGTCTGGATTAAAATGATTTAAACTTTTCACTAGTTGCTCCTGTTTTTGAGAAAACTGTTATGTAATTCGACAATATTTTTAAGATATATTTGAATTCAATTGGGATTAGATTTTAATATAGTCTTAATGCTAACACATACCCTTGTACATAACAAATATCGCAGAAATATCATTTAACCTATTGAAAAATATATAAAATATATAAAATATATAAAATATATAAAATATATAAAATATATAAAATATATAAAATATATTTATAGATACACGTAAAACCACACGGCTAACAGTTAAATTAAATAAGCTCTTTATCCTATGAATAGAATTTTATCGAATGTCCTTAGTGATCAGAAAATTGGATGATCGCCATAAATGAATTAAACAACTAAAAGCAATAAAAAACCATAGGCCAACCCAGACTATTTCTGGTACCCAGGTTAATTGTGCTAGCGCAGCACCATCGCCTAGATCACGTCCGTCTAATAAGTATAAAGGGCTACGGATAGATTCTAGTAATACGTAGATTCCGACCAATTGAATGAATGATCTGATGC
>CAZZIX010000043.1:8048-11518 GCA_964654345.1 uncultured Methylomarinum sp. | reverse complement strand
CGGATAGATTCTAGTAATACGTAGATTCCGACCAATTGAATGAATGATCTGATGCTAATCCATAAGGATTGATAAAGCGGTAAACTATACAAAACAATTAGTACCGCAAGGATGATCAACGTTGATATATCTCTCGCCCATAATACAACGGTCATGACCAGCATAGAGACCATAATAACCGCCATTATTTTTGTATTTGAAGGCGATAGCGCACCTGCGAATCGGTAGATCAACATTCCCCATATTGCACTGCCAGCATAGCCTGCGAATGCAACAATAAAGTGAATACCTCCACTGGTCGTACATAGGCCAGAACCATTAAAATGCAGGTTAATAAAGTGTATTTTTCCACCTGTTAATAAGGCAGATAAACCGTGGCTTATTTCGTGGAAGAAGGTTTGGCTCCATAGAAAAGGCAGGTTTAAAAAGGGGATGTAGTCAATAATAAATGCGGCGATAATGAAGATTATCAGGCGTTGCCTTATGGAACCCTTCATGTTTGATTATGAACCAATTAAGCCCGCTAATAACAAACCGACAACAATATAGATACTCCCTTCAATCACACCTACGCTGATATTCCTCTGTTGTCCCACTTCTTCACCGATATTGACTTTATGTAACACGCCTAAACGAATCACAACAGCAATTAAGGTAAGTAAAATAAACAGTGCTAATGCAACGGTAAACCAGAGGCTAAAAACTAATGCAAAAGCTTCTGGCGCGTAATCTACAGCAGTAAAAGCTGCACTAACGGCTATCGCAATACCGATTCGGTAAGCACCAAAACGAAGAGATAAGGCTACGTTGTCTTGTTCGATAGCGAGATGCAAGGGTTCATTATTATGCCGCTTCGCATAAACTGTGACTCGATAGAAGGTTGCTAAAGCCATAATAACTTGTGAAGCTATAAAACTGACGACTACGGCTAATAAAGATATGCCGAGATTGCCATCTACCCATGTCATTGCACCTTTAATTATAATGGCTGTAGCAATCATATTACAGGCATCAATAATGCTGGCGGCCATATTACCTTGCATGATTTGATGCTGAATTGATAACTTAGGAAAGGATAAACGATCAAACACAATACGTGTTATCCACATTAAAATAATGCCCACTACACCAAAGATAAGCATTGATTGAGCCTCATTAGCCAGACTAAAACCAGCATCGCCTGAAACTACTCCCATCAGCATAATGCTAACAGCAATCATTGATCCAGCCAGTGAGATACCAAAGGCATTATTATCTTTTTGTGAAATTTCATGTGTTGCCGATACATTAGCGACCATTCCAGCAAGAAAACGCATTCCACTTAAAATAGCAACACAGATCATAAAATCGACCAGATAGTACAAGGCAAGATTTGGATCAAGGTTAAGAAAGTCCGACAATGTTTCTAAAATAATTTCTGATGACATGACTGATCCCCTTATTTGCCTGAGCGAAAACTGCGAGAACTGGAAAACGATGAGCTACGACTACTCGAACCATACGAACTTTTACGACTAGCCGCTGGCTTACCTCCAGTAGAAGATCTAGCTCCATAACTTGAGGTACGACGTGTACCACTAGCATAACGAGTTTTTGCCGCGCTAGTCGGTTTGTTGTATCGGCTAGGGTAACGTTTGCTTAAATTATTATTTCTAGCAACATCTCTATTTGACCCCCATCGGTTTCGACCGTAATTACCATAATAACTATAGTGCGGACGTGATGACCAGGAATCATAATAATAATTACGCCCCATCACATTATTAAACATTGAATACATGCCATACCATGCCCAGATCGAACGTCCTCCATTATCCTGTTGCCAGTGTCCATAAGAAGGGTTTCCGACTAGGGCGTTTGAAGATTGTGCTTCTGCCTTATGTGATATGGGTACATTAATCACAGGGAGTTGCCCATCAGATAAGGAAGCTAAGGTATTCACGATATCTGCAAGGCTATTATTGTACTCAAGAGTATCTGCTGCGGTGTTGATCAGGATTAGCTCTTGACGGCTAAACGATGCTGCTTCCTCATCCGTTGGGTTCAGGATAACGTCTTCCAGACGCTTTTCAAGTGCTATAAAGGCATTGCCTTGTGATGTTGCATCTTGTTTTAAAAGTCGTGCAACATCTGTCAGTATAGGCTTCTGCTGCATCAGGGTTGTAGCATAGCTATCAATCAATAAAGCATTGCTTAACTGTCGATTATCTAATTGACCTTTTAGAAAATTAACATTAGATTGTACGCGAACATAACTTTCACGTAACTCAGATTCATAACGGTTGCCACAGCCTGATAGCAATAATATTGTTAGTAGAGTCAGCCATAAAAGTGAAAAAATTTTTGACGAATTAAATTGACTCATTTTAGTTCTCCTTTGAAACCAGTGTTTTTATATCATCATTACTAAACTGGTTATTATCTTTGCTGATAGTAATTAATGCCTGAAGGTTAGGCATTGTATTAGCTGGTGGATTGTACACCAGTTGTTTTGTATTTTTATCAATATAAGCCACAGCGATGCCCATATTATGGGTAATTAACCGAGTAACTACCTCAGACCAGGCAAGATGATTAATGTTTACATCATAACGACGGTATTCATCGTTATCGCTATTAAACATATTTTCAATAATTAGCTCAGATCCAGGGGTAACGAAAGCACGGACTATCATTTCTGGATAGGCTCGCATAGGACGTATCACTCTGTTAGCGCCGGCATTTTGCAAGCGCTCTCTATTATAATCTTCTACACATTCTACTAAAACAGTTGCATTAACCTTCAAATCATTTAAGCGGTGTAAAATATCAAAAGTACGACCATCCGAACTTTCATCATCCTCATTTTTTGCTAACACAATAATCTCAGAAGCCTTATTAACACAGGCTTTTGCTAAATCGTCTGAATTACTGGCATTACCATGATAATGAACCACATTACCCAATTCAGTTATAAAATGGGGCAGCCCTTGTGGAAAGTGGCGTGTTAATAAATAAATCGACGTATCTGCGTATTTTTCAGAAAGCCTAAACTGATTGACCAGTCTTTCCAGATAGCGTTCCCCTGCATGAGCAGGTGTATTTAATATAACGATATGATTGTGCATGTCCCAGTTCCAAAGCCCTTTGTGTTTTTTGTCTCGAATTTCAAGGCGGTAATCAAAATAATCACCCACTACTTTGGCTAATATAAAAATACCACCTAAGTAGAGTAATAAAATGGTTGCCAGCCGACCCTCTGTTGAGGCCGCGGAAATGTCGCCATAACCTACTGTCGTTGCAGTGGTAAAAGTAAGCCAAGTCGCATCGCCAAGGTTTAACCCTTCATAATGTATCATGCAAATAATATGCAGTGAAAATAAGATTGATAGGGTAAGGCAAGACCTAATTATGGCGTGAATTAAATTATAATGTGCAGTGTGCTTCAGGCGTGTTCGTTTTCTAGTAAATAATTTTAATAGAGAATGCAT
>CAZZIX010000043.1:0-7948 GCA_964654345.1 uncultured Methylomarinum sp. | reverse complement strand
ATAACGATCAGCCAAAATTAGATAATCATCCTCACTTAAACTAATACTCAATCGAGGACGAATAGGCTTTTTACGAGGCAAACCAATCACCTCACGAATATAATCAGAAGGGCTTAAGTTTTTTTCTATCGCTTTTATCCTCAAAGCTCTAGATTCCTCTAGTTCCAACTCAAAAATCACCTGCACAGCACGGATGCTTTTAGTAGATTTTTCCCAAGATGATGGGATTCTCTTTATATCTGCCATCTTACACAGGCCAGTATTCTTCAACCTTATTTAATGCTAAATAGGCAATAAAATAAATATCTGTTCGTCCGCCGTCAAACACTTCAATACGAATGGCATGCTGGCGGTCTTCTGACACTAATAACTTATAATCAAACGCAACCCAATTGGGATCAACACGTGCCTCATCACGGCAATCTTGTGTACTTCGATAAGCTTCATTAGTCCGTTCCTGGCTATAAATTTCACCCATAAATCCCTGTAACTCGTCCAGATCTGTTAACTCTGCTTTACGTTTTATTCGATGATTAATATTGTCTGGCTCATCAAAAATGGCGACAAATTTCTTTTGCTTAAAGACCTTAAAAACCGTTTCAGGGAGGACTGAAATAGCAACTTCCAAAGGGCGTTCTGGATTTACGCTGCTAGTTGATAAGTAAATACGTTGATCAGCGCCTTCCATCACTGATACAACTTTGCAGTTTTCTACTGCACTCAGGTCATAAAAAAACTGTTCATCTACCTTTAATGTACCCCCAGAAATTAAAGTCTGATCAGCAAATTCCATTTTTAGCAGATCGCCAATTTTTAATTCCTTGGGGGACTCAATATTTTTTACTGGTGATGACTTATCGCCACCACCAAATATCGACTTTACAATACCCACGTCTAACCCTTTCCTTGCTTCTTCTTCAAACGATCAAGTACTGAGGACGCTGAGCTGGCTGAATCGACAATTCCTGCCTTTTTTAATCGAGCCTGCAAATCACCTTCGCCTTCTTCTGCTTCTAACTCAACGGCAGCAGCGGACTGGTCTTCACGTTTTTGTTGACGCTCCTTAATGCGCTCAAGAGAGTCTGTCGCTTTATTCAAAGCAGAATTTGAACCGGAAAATTTAGCAGCTGCTAGTTCATTAGCTTTCTGTACCTTTTCAGTGGTTTTAACAACAGAAATCTCACGATCCATCGCTTGAATATTACGCTCAGTTTGACGAATCATTTTCTTTAGACCTGTAATTTTAGAATCATAGCCGTCTAAAATACCCTGCTGAATAGTTAACTCATGCTCAAAATCAGCAATTTTATTTGCAATATCCAATGCCAATTCTTCATCATTTTTATCCATCGCCTGAATTGCATAGCCTTCATGCTCTTTAATTTTAGCATTCAGATCTTTTACCTTTCTATCCAAGGCCATTTTTTCGGCCATAATAGTGGTTAAATTAGTTTTTGCATCGTTCAAAGCAGTTTTTGAATCACGTAATTCTTGATCCAAAATCCGAATCGCCTGTGTATCAACAATGGCTTGACCTGCTTCGGTAGCTCCACCACGAAAGGCAGTGATTAATTTACTAAAAATACTCATGGCTTACGCAGCCTCCTTTAAATAAGTTGACAGGGTGGCAATGGCATCAAGCACATTGTCACTTAATAATTCAATTTCGTGTAACAGTTCTTCAATACTCGCTCGTGGCGATAAAGCCCCAAACAAAATATATTGATTACCAATTTTTGAAAATGCAGATAATGGAACCATTACATTCATCATCAACATAGCTTCTGCCATCTCGGCTTGTTTTTCTGGGTTAACCTGATCATCACCAAATAGATAGGTAATACAGAGAATCTGCCCATCATCAACCGTCATATAGATAGGGAATTCTTCTCGGTCTTCAACCTTTATACAGGCGACCGAGTCTTCGCCATCAAACATCTCAATTGATAGGCGCATCCCATCAGCTAGTTTTGAATTAGCGAGATCTTTCATTAATTGTTCTAATTTTAATTTGCTCATAAATTCTCCAATAGTCACAGGTGACATAATATGTCTTGTGACATATTATGTCAAGCTTATTAGGTTTTTTTTAAGGATAATTAGATGGTTTTGTGATTCTGATCTCGTTATCATAGACGACGGAGTGAATCATTATTTGTATTTCATTTATACTTCACGCAGTCACGGGTACGGATTTCTATCGGTTACTTTTTGCCGATAGGCTGCGTTG
Source organism: uncultured Methylomarinum sp. (assembly GCA_964654345.1). Taxonomy (GTDB): domain Bacteria; phylum Pseudomonadota; class Gammaproteobacteria; order Methylococcales; family Methylomonadaceae; genus QPIN01. The sequence goes on along the minus strand of CAZZIX010000043.1, from coordinate 5,718 downwards.
CTAAAATGCTTGCGTAGTAGCTTGCTATGCGCCCATTTTAGCGCCTTGCTATCGACAAAAATCAACTCGCTATAAATTCCGCATCCATGGCTGCGTGAAGTATAGGTTTGGCATTAATTGATAATAAGGTCGAATTATGAAATTTTCTTACTTTGCCAGATGAGTCCGAAGTTTCACTTACAAAGATACCAAGGTTTGTAATATGTAAATGATTATCAGCATCATTTTCTATATCAGAATCCGTTGAATTTCCTTGCTTAAGCCTTAAAAATATCCCTGCAACTAAATCTGAAAACGAACTCACTTCATATTTAATAAGGAAATATCCTAGCATTACAAATAATAACAACCAGGGTAATAGAGAAAATATGCTAGATGAACCTCCAATTATTAAGAACCCTAGCAGTATGCAACTTGCCATCATCAAGATTGATTCTTTTTGGTGTAATAGAGAAGCTTTTCCATACGTTCTTTGATGGGAAGAGAATTTAAACCCCAAAAACAACATTAACAGAGCAATAAGCAAATTACCTGAGCTCATTAAAAAGCTCATTGTCAATCCTGATAATAGTTGTAAATTAAATACATCTATAACTAGCATAAAACCAAATGCCCAGGAAAAACTAAAATATATAGTAGAGGTAGCGTAATGAATAATCCTTGTGACCAATGGCTCCATCTGTTTGTAAGGTTTATTATCTTCTATGCCACCTAATTTTTTTTCAACATAATCTTCAATTACTGGATTTTTAAGTAATTCGCCTAAAGCGACTAGAGTTTTTTTAAGCAAACACATTAGAAGCAGATAGAACAGGAATGCTCCCCAAAATTTAATCAGTATTTCATCCTGATTAATGCTCAAAAAATCTTCTTTCAATATGAATTTATCATTCACAATAACTGCTAATGAAAGGCATAATCCATTTGCAAGTCCAGTACTCATCCAGGTTGTCGTAGTTGTTTTTTCCTTTTTAAGAGGAGATAGTTTAAAACAATCATCCAGACCAGTAAGAATCAACCAATTCTTTAATTTTTTGATACATATCAAAGTAATCATCATCAGCAAGCTTAGCTTACTAATATCAAATAATAAAAGCTGTGTTTGCTGAGGTAGCTCATTCCAGATAGTCATAATTTTTTCAATCATATGAATTGCTCCATTTTAGTTTCAAATTAAGTTCAGAGCTGTTTTACAATATAGCTTCTTCCATCACCATTTCTGGTGCAATTTTTTCAAGGGTATCAACAAAGCTGTTAAAACTATCGGTGATAAGACGATAGACTTTTGATCCTGGTTTTTCATTCATTTTAGATTCTCCTATATTACTTATAAGTTGTTATTACTTAAGCAATATATAGTTTTATAATGGTAGAGACTAGAGTTTTAGAGCTAAGTGGTGGTTTTAAAATAGTAAGAGGGAAGGTTTAATCGATGAGTGGGAATCTGGTTGTAGATTAAATTGATTGTTTTTTATCGTATAAAGTTTTTGGGTAAGTTTGTTAGGGAAATGCTCGCTGAGTAATAAATTTAAAAAAAGTTTTTATTTCAGAAAATAGCTAAATCTGTTAAGTTCATCAATTAAAAAGTTGTTTTTTTAAGGGGTAGAGTAATGGATCAAGTTTTAGAAGTAATCTCATTCTATTTAACTGAGTGGCAACAAATAGCGATAGATAATACGCTGTACAGCGTAGCTTTAGCCGCACTCGCTCTTTTAATAGGTTCATTTATTAGCGGATTAATCGTTGCTTTTTTAAAGCAATTTAAAATTGGTAGATTAAGACGAGAAGTTAGGCAAGGAAAGCAACAACTAGAAGTTGTTGAAAAGTCGAATGATGAACTGTTAAGCCAACAAAAAAATGATGCAGTACAACTAGCAAACTTTCAACAGCAACTAGGGCAAACGACTAAAAACTTGCAGCATGAAAGAAATGCGCATCAATCATTGGTTTCAGAAAAAGATGTCTTGTTTTTAAATACGGCTAAGAAAAAACAGGAGGAAGTTGTTGCTGTCAATACGATGCTTGAAGAAAAAACAATACTGGCTAGTCAATTGCAAAGTAATTTGACTGAGCAAGAAAGCAAGTTATCCCAGTATAAAGAGGCTCAGGTAAAAATTGTAGAAATGGAAAAGGAGATGAGCCTGTCTGCCATTGAGTTAAAAACTGCTAAGCAACAGTTAGAAGCTGAATTAAATACAAAAAACAAGCAGATAGAGGAATCAACTAAAATTCAAAAAGACAGAGTTTCAGAGTTAGAGCTGGAATTGAAAAAAATCAATGATAAAAGTGGCGCTGAAAAAATACATCAGCAAGCCATAGAGCTGGAAAGCGAAAAAAATCAAATACAGGAGAAACAAAAACCAGAACAAGAAGCGAAATCTGATGATCCTTTAGAAAATTTGGCAAAGACAGATCGGCAACAGGGTTTTCAGACGGCCATTCCAAGTGAAGTAAAACAGCAAGATCATAAAAAGACATTAGAACGTGATGTTGCAATCGCTAGTAAAGAGAATCAGGTACAGAAAAATATTACCGAGCCTTTTGAGCAAAAGGTTGTTTTGGCGAATGAAAAAACTCCTGCAAAGGAAAACCATGCTGAGCCTCTAAAACAAAATGTTGCCTCAGTTAAGAAGCAAAATACTGAAAAACAAGGTGTTGTTGGTCAAGTAATGGGCTGGTTTTCTTCAATAGATAAGGTTTTTGAAAAGAAGAAGACGGTTGAGAAAAAGGTAGAACCGGTACAAAAAGTAGAAACTGAAAGTAAGCCAATTGATAGAGTTTCTGATGTAGAATTGAGCAAAGTTAGTGTTACTGATGCAGATGAAACAGAAAAAATACAACAAGCTATTAATCAGCAAAGCGAAAAAAATAAAATACAAGAGGAGAAACAACAATTAGAAACAAAGTCTGATGATCCTTTAATAAATGTGGAAAAAAACCTTCAACAGCAGTATTTTCAAGCAGCTATATCAAGTGAAAAAAGTCAAGAACAAGAAATTCCTTTGGTAAACGAAAAAAATCCAGTACAGGAAAATCATGTAAAGTCTGTGAAGCAGAAAGTTACTTTAGCTAAAGAACCAAACGCTAAAAAACAAGGTGTTGTTGGTCAGGTGTTAGGATGGTTTTCTTCAATGGATAAGGCCATTGAAGATGAAATAATTGAAAAAAATGAAAAATTCATACAAAATGTAGAAAAAAAAAGAAAAGCAGAGATAAAAGAAACGCCTAACTCAGTAACTACAAAAATAGTCGATGATGAGGAAAGTAGTTTTTCAGAAAAATTGGCTGATGTCGCTGATACAATGGACTCTTTTTCAGGTAAGTTTAAAAACCTTTATCGTAAGGTGAGAAAGTAATACCGCTTATGTTTGAATTAAAATTATTAGAGAGAGATAACATTTTAGCCAGTTAAAATAAGTATGATGTTCTTAATTATATAGAATTAAGTAACTTTTTATTTTGCTGATACAACTCATCAAGTCGCCGAGATATAAGCCTGATTGTTTCTGGCGTAATATTTAAATGTTGAGCAACACCAACCCATTCTGAGAGGGTATCAACTACTTTGGCTATCGCTCTTTGAGCTTCTTTCCAGTTTGAGAAATTTGCTTGTGCGGCAAGTTTTTGTATCGCTTCGACAGTGGGTTGTTGTCCATATCCAGCGTAAGCCATCATATGCTGATTTAATGGTGTGGGACTAAATGTCACATCATAAAAGGGAGCCAATTGCCATTGACCTGCATCATCCATCAGAAATGACCAGTTTTTAGTATGATCGTCTTGATTATCAGCAAATAGGTTAAACATGGCGCGAATAAACTGTTGCTGACCTACCGCTGGGCTTTTACATAACACCTGGCTTGCTTTGATAAGGTCTTCATAATCCAGTGAAGGTTGGCGAAAATCAGCATCCAGTAATCCACATAAACTATGAGCATGGTAACGTCCTGTAAGATTCTTGTTTGTCGTGCAATCAAATCTTCTCATTGCCAGCCATGCTTTGGCGTTTGATGATTCTGGGGCAGTAAAAAGTTGCCAATCAGGTACCTGAATTCCTGCACTTTTTGCTAAGGTTAGATAAGCTGCCTCGCACAGTCCTTCTTCATGAGCCAACAATAGATTTTGAGAGGTAAATTTTATCAGCCAAGGCTGTAAATTATTTTGTGGAAGTGTAGAAATTTGATCGCTTTGTTGTGGATCAAGATAAATTAATGCTTTGGGTCTTGCCCCACCAGAACCACCGGCATTAGCTAAAGCTGCAAGCACTGTACTGGCTTCTCCATCAAATAATTGCATTGCCTGTTTGCCTAATAGAGACAATTCTATCCATTGCTCTTTTTCTGCTGCTTTCCAATCAACCTCGGGTCGATACGACAACGCGCCTATACCTGAGCCACCAATATAGGCAAGCCGATCCATCGCTGTTATTTGCTGAGGTTGAATGCCTTGTTGGCGGAAGACTCTATCCATTAATAACAATCCCCAACCATCGGGCAAAGAATCTGCAAATACCCCTTGCAGCCCTTGATGTGGATGTCTAGGTGCTGAGTTTAGCTTATTTGAGAAATCCAGAGAAAAAGGGGAGATGCTATGAAATTGAGTGAGATAATCTGAATCATACTGAAAAAATACTCCCTGTTTATTCTGTGCTAACTGCCCTAGCAATATTTCATCACCTTGGCTCAATCGGCGATAAACAGTGAGTTTTTTTACCGGACTAATGTCCTTCATCTCTTGAGCACCTCATCAATAGTCGTTGGATTTAATGTAGGTTCTTTGCACAGCTCTGCAAGATTTTCTAAAGAATCCACACATTGCCAAATGAGAATAAATTGTCGCAAGGATATTTGGGACGTTGTTTCAAATTTCTTAATGGTAGAGACAGGGACTGTGCTAAGCTCAGCCAATGCACCACGTGATAGCTTTAATTGTTTTCGTTTAAGGCGGACAGCCTGACCAAGTTGTTGCTGGACATCATTAGCGGTGAGTAATGAAAATAAGGACATATGTAATTCATAGTGATAATTTATGGCTACTATTATAGCTATTACTTGGTAATTAAGCTATAAATAGGTACCATTGTATCTTTTTTTAAAAATACTGGAGTTGGAATCTTTACCCCCAAATAACCTCTAACTAAGAAAACATAAATTGAACACAGATTTATAATGGTAGTTTTTAATTAAATTAAACACAATAAAATCAAAGCAGTTACCGCAGTATACGGACGAATATCAGAAAGTACGTCTTTTTGCTTGGCTAATCGTGGTATTTGTAGTGCAAAATTAAGCTATTCAGTCGTTTCTAGTCGATGATAAACTCTTTACTTAGTCAACCCTTAAAAATAATATATCCATTTGAAATATGATGATATTATTTAAACGGGCTATGCACTTAACGTAAGTAGCCACTAGATGTAGTATCTAAATTTTATTGAGAAAATGAAAAAATAAGTCGGCAGAACAGGCTATCCGTATTCATTCTATAGTGCGAATCGGGATTCTTGTCGTCAAGTAGTTAATAACCAAAAACACAACATGTAGTAGTCACTTGCGTTAAGTGCATAGCCCGTTTATTTAATAATCAACTGACCAAAACGACCAGAAACTAAGGGCTTGTGAATCGTCTGAATATATTAAGTTTCAAGTAGTTTTTTTACTGAGGGTCATAACACTTTATTAATCGCCGAATAAGTCACCTAGCCCACCTATAACAGAA
>CAZZIX010000042.1:0-14663 GCA_964654345.1 uncultured Methylomarinum sp. | reverse complement strand
TCAACTCATCAACTAATTCATTAATTTGTTCTGAAAAAACACCTTGCATTGATTTCTGAGCAGATCGTACAGACTGTTCTGTGCTGCTTTCTATTAAATCTGCAACAGCTTCGGCTTGTGCTAAATCTAGTTTATCATTTAGGAACGCCCTTTCAGTAAATTCCCCAGGATTAGCTAATCTAGCCCCTAAGCAAAGAACCCGTTTTAATAACATACCTAAAACAACGGTTCCACCATGACCTTGCAATTCTATTGTATCTTCGCCTGTATACGATGAAGGGTTTGGGAAAAATAATAGGATACCTGAGTCAATAACGACTTGATCTTCATCTTTAAAAGATGTAAACAATGCTTGTCTCGGAAGAAATGATTTAGTAGTTAGTTTCTTTGCAATTTCAGAAGCTGAAGGCCCTGAAATTCTGATAATACCTACCCCCCCATTTCCTGGGGGAGTTGCTATTGCAGCAATGGTATCTTGTGTATTGTATTTCACTTAAAAGTGGTTCTCTACTATCTAAACTAAAGAACGGATTAAAAATCCGCTCTTCTAATAAATATTACTATGTAAGTTGTTTATCAATTTTCAGCTTCAATTTGTTTAGTGATATACCACTGCTGAAGAATTGACAAAGTATTGTTACATACCCAATAAAGAACCAACCCTGCAGGAAAGAATAAAAAGAAAACTGTAAACACGATTGGAAACATTTTCATTACTTTTGCTTGTAATGGATCAATCGGCGCAGGGTTTAAACTTTGCTGAATTTTCATGGTAATTCCCATAATAACCGGCAAAATAAAATAAGGATCCTGTGCAGATAAATCTTGAATCCACAATGCAAAAGGTGCTTGTCGTAATTCTACCGTTTCTATTAACACCCAATAAAGAGAAATAAAGACGGGAATTTGTACCATGATAGGAAGACAGCCACCCATTGGGTTTACTTTTTCCCTTTTGTACATAGCCATCATTTCAGTATTAAAACGCTGCCTGTCATCTGCATATTTTTCTTGCATTTCTTTAAGACGCGGTTGAATCTTACGCATCTTGGCCATTGATCGATAACTAGCCTGAGATAATTTAAAGAACAACAGTTTAATACATAACGTAACACCTAAAATTGAAAATCCCCAATTCCCTATTTTGTCATGTATTTTATTAAGCAACCAGTAAATAGGTTTTCCTATAACAGTTAACCAACCATAATCAACCGTTAATTCCAGACCCTGGGCAACTTTTTCCATCATTGGCTGAATTTTTGGTCCAGCAAACAAGTGTGAACTAAAAATGGTATCAGTATGAGGTGCTACTGAAACTGTAGGAGAATAAGAACCAATAACATAACGATAGTCTTTTAATTCTTTAGTATAAAATTGATTTTCCTGATCTGAGGGAGGTATCCAGGCAGAAGCAAAATAGTGTTGAGTCATGGCACTCCAACCACCTAAGGATTTAACATCAAGGTTTTCTTCAGCCATATCTTCATAGTCTACTTTTTGATACTTTTCTTCTTCTGTAAAAACTACTCCACCGGCATATGTTCTTATAAATGTATTCCCTTTATCATCAACAAATGGGATTCTTAATAATTGCCCATATTGTCTACCTGACCAAGTTTTTGATGAATCATTGCTGACTTTTTGTTCAACAGAAATGTTATAACTATTTCGGCTAAAAATAAAAGTTTTTGTAACAACTAAACCTTCATTATTTGTCCAGACTAATGGAACAGATAATGTATCTTCTCCATCTGTTAATTGATAGTTATCATTCTCGACTGAAAATATAGCATGATGATCCGGTGCTGCTACTGAATCAGTATTAGCAATTAAACCACTTTGTGCTAAAAATAATTTTTCAATATTGCTGTCAAATAAACGAATGGGGGAGAGATCTTTTTCCTGAGGGTCTAACCCTACCAATGCAAACATCTTATTTACAATGGTATTTACTTTTTCATGTGGATATTGTAATAAATCCAGATTACGTATCGTACCGCCTTTAGCATCTATTTCTACAGAAAAAACATCAGTTTTAACCGTAATAATTTTATCTGATGGAACCTCAAGAGCAGGCACAGCCTCAGCAGTCTTCTCGGCTTCAGCTTGTTGAGAAGGATCTAAACCAGGTAAATCTTGTTTAGAATCTTGAATCGTTGGTTGTTCTACTTCAGCTATTTCTGTAGGCTTTGGTCCATAGTCTAATTGCCAAGCTTCCCAAAGCATGTAAGAAATCATTGCTAATGCAATAACTAGTAGAAATCTAATGTTATCCATTGTTATTTACCAAATTTATCTGGAACAGGGTCTATACCCCCCTGATGAAAGGGATGGCATTTTAATAACCGTTTGAGTGTAAGGAAAGAGCCTTTGAATGCACCATGAATCTGAATTGCTTCCAGACTGTAACTAGAACATGTAGGATAAAACCTACAGCTAGAGCCAAACAAAGGACTTATAAAATATTTATAAAATTTTATAAGCTTTATCAGTATGGTTCGCATTTATTTATCAATTTAAGCCAATGTTTATCCAAAGACTTTTTTAATAAGGTAGGTGATGCATTTGCAGCATCTCTTCTGGCTAAAACAACAATATCAATATTTATTAACGAATGTTGTTGTAATCGAAAATTTTCCCTAACAGCTCTTTTAATTATATTTCTTGTAACTGCTTTTCTTATATTTTTTTTTGCGATTGCAAGCCCTAAACGGGGATGACCTTGATCATTCTTAATCGCCAATAAGGTAAAAAGCTTATCAGTAGATTTAACTGCTTTTGCAAATACTTTTTTATATTCAGCCGGTTTCCCTAATCTCAGTTGTTTGGGGAAACTAAAAGTCTCGCCTGCCAACTATACTGTTAACTCTGCGCGACCTTTTGCTCTACGAGCATTAATTACTTTACGACCACCCACTGTGGCCATTCTTGCACGAAAGCCATGTGTTCTGGCACGCTTTATTTTACTTGGTTGGTATGTTCTTTTCATTTGGCTAAGCCCTATAATGTGTTTTTAACAAAAAACGGATAAAAAAGACGTCGGATGATAAAATATAATAGTACACTCTGTCAATGTAATTCCTAATTAAAATCTATCCACCTTTAACTAAAACTAATGAATTCAATCTGGAATAACTGTTTATCTAAACTTGAAAATGAAATCCCTTCCAGTGATTTTAGTACCTGGATCAGGCCATTACAAGCAATAGAAAAAAATGGTACGCTTAAATTGTTAGCACCCAATCGGTTTATTATAGATCATGTCAAGCAACATTATTTATCTAAAGTTGAAGATGCTGTTTATGAATTTTCAAATGGTACTTTATTGCTACAGTTTGAAATTGGTTCAAAAAAGACTACACCTTTGATTCAGCCTAAGTTATTAAAAAATAATTCACAGAATAATGCAAAACCTAAACGTTCTAATTTTTTAAATAAAACATTTACATTTGATACTTTCGTTGAAGGTAAATCTAATCAACTTGCAAAAGCTGCATCAATTCAAGTCTCAGAAAATATTGGAAAAGCTTATAACCCATTATTTATATATGGTAGTTCAGGTTTAGGTAAAACTCATCTTATGCATGCTATTGGTAATGCTGTTATAGAAAAAAAACCTAATACAAATATTATTTATTTACATTCTGAAAAGTTTGTTCAAGATATGGTTCAAGCGTTTCAACATAATACTATCAATGCATTTAAAGATTATTATCGCAGTGTTGATGTATTGCTTGTTGATGATATTCAGTTTTTAGCTGGGAAAGGACGCTCTCAAGAAGAGTTTTTTCATACCTTTAATAATTTGTTAGATAAAAAGCATCAGGTAGTTTTAACCTGTGATAAATACCCAAAAGAAATTGAAGGCCTAGAGGAGCGATTGAAATCTCGATTTGGTTGGGGTTTACCCGTTGCAATTGAGCCACCTGACTTAGAAACAAGAGCTGCAATTTTACTAAAAAAAGCTAGCTTGGTTAATGTACAGTTAGTTCAAGAAGTTGCTTTTTTTATTGCTAAAAGAATTCCTTCTAATGTAAGAGAGTTGGAAGGAGCGCTTCGAAGAGTGATTGCAAATGCCCAATTTACAGGTCGAGAGATTACTATTGATTTTACTAAAGAAGCTTTACATGACTTAATTTCATTACAAGATAAATTAGTTAATATTAATAATATTCAAAAAACAATTGCTGAATACTTTAAAATTCGTGTCGCAGACTTATCCTCTAAAAACCGAAGGCAATCAATCACTAGGCCTAGACAAATAGCCATGTGTTTGGCAAGAGAATTAACTAACCATAGTTTCCCTGAAATTGGTGATGCATTTGGGGGCAGAGATCACACCACGGTTATTAATGCATGTAAACGTGTTAAGGCATTGAGAGAAAGTGATATTAAAGTTTCTGAAGATTATCAAAACTTGTTAAGAACTTTGTCACTTTGAAAGTGTTATCTATATTGAAAGACAAAAATTATTTTTTTATTCTTTATTCTGGCTGTGGATAACTATGTGATATGAACACTCTATAAAATGTTTATTTCTTGTAATCAATTTATTTATGATTAATTTTCACCAAGATAATCACAACTAAAAAGTATTTAATCCACATTTTTTAAAATACTCCAACCAACTGATAATTAAGTATAAAAAACACTTATCAACAGTTTCATTAAAGACTAATAACAGTAATAGGTTTAAGTATATATTATGAATTTTATTATTAATAGAGAGCAATTACTTGTTCCTTTACAACAAATTGTAAGTATTATTGAGAAGAGGCAAACTATGCCCATTCTTTCTAATATTTTAATTGTCGTTAATGAAAATTGTTTAGTGTTAACAGGGACTGATTTAGAAATTCAGTTAATTGCAAAAATTAATCTTGATTCTTCTGAAACCGGAGAAATTACAATTCCTGCTCGGAAGTTTTTAGACATAATTAGACTATTACCCAGCGAAGCAGAAATTAAAATAGAATTATCTAACGAGAAAGTAAAAGTATCTTCTGGTCGGAGTAGATTTTCTTTATCAACCTTAGCTGCCAATAATTATCCAGAATTTTCAGAATCAGAATTCGAAAACCAATTTCTGATTAATGCAGGAAAAATGAAAAAAGCATTAGATAAAACAGTTTTCTGTATGGCTAATCAAGATGTTAGATATTATTTGAATGGTTTGTTATTACATATATCAAATAGTAAATTAAAGTTAGTTGCATCAGATGGACATCGCTTATCAATTTATGAAGATGATATAGGTGTCGCAACAGGTTATGAAACGCGTATTATTTTACCTAGAAAAGGTGTAGTAGAACTTTCTCGTTTATTAGATGATGAAGATGCTGAATTGAATATTCAATTTTCTAGCAGTAATATTAAAATTCAGATTAAAGAATATGTTTTTTCAGCTAAATTAGTTGATTCTAAATATCCAGATTTTAGTAAAGTATTTGAACAACCATTTTTTAATCAAATCCATGTTCAAAAGCAATTATTAAAAGAGGCATTAACTCGAGTTGCTATTTTATCGAATGAGAAATTTAAAGGTGTTACTTTTGAAGTATCTAATGAATTGCTTAAATTAAGTTCTCATAACCCAGAACACGATGAAGCTGAAGAAGAATTGATTATTGAATATCAAGGTGAACCTATTTCAATTGCTTTTAATTCTCAATATTTATTGGATGCTGTCAGTAATTTAGATTCAGAATTAGCGGTTCTTAGTATTGCGAGTAATTCAAGTAGTTGTTTTGTTGAAGAACCTCAACAACAATTATATCGGTTTATTGTTATGCCCATGCGTTTGTAATAAAGCGCTTTTATATTGCTGATAAATTTATAATCTGTTAATTGCCCTCCCCTCCTCTTTCTGTACATTTAATGAAATCAATTTTGATTTTTTCTATCTAATGAATTTTAATTGGCATTTAGAACCCCAAGCTAATGAGTTTAAATAAACTTGATATTTATTCATTTAGAAATATTCTAAAAGCTTCTATTAAACCTTCCTCAGAAATTAATTTTATCGTTGGTGAAAATGCGAGTGGTAAAAGTTCCTTGCTTGAAGCTATTTATATTTTAGGTAGAGCTCGATCATTTAGAGCAACAAATACCAAACAAGTAATTCAGTTTGAAGAAAATGAATTAATAGTTTCAGGTATTGCTTGTGAGCAAAGTGAACATAATTATCACCTAGGAATACAGATTAACAACAGTGGTTGTGTTATTCGTATCAACCAAGAAAATAGTGATAAAGCAGAATTAGCACATTCATTCCCTGTTTTATTGATACATCCAAAAAGTTATAAATTACTAGATGATGGTCCTCAAATAAGAAGAGAATTTATCGACTGGGGAGTGTTTAATGACGAAGAGTTTTTCTTGGAAAACTGGCGAAAATATAAAAAAGTTCTTCAGCAAAGAAATTCATTGTTAAAAACTAAGAAAGTCATGCATATTAATGTATGGGATACAGAGCTAGTTCAGTGCGGTACAATAGTGTCGGAATACAGAAATAAATATTTAACAAGACTAGAACCTATTTTTATTGAAATCAGTCATTATTTTTTTGATTTTGATCAACTTCAATTAATTTATTTATCAGGTTGGGATAAGTCAGAAAGTTTTAATCAGGCTTTGGAAAATAGTCTTCAAAAAGATATTAAATATGGCTTTTCTCATATTGGCCCTCATCGGTCTGATTTTCAAGTATTGCTGAATGGTAAACTTGCTAAGTACTTTGTTTCAAGAGGTCAATTAAAAATATTAATACTAGCTTTAAATTTAGCTCAAATTAAATTATTTAATACTCATAAAAATAATAAAGTCTGCGTGTTAATTGATGATTTAACTGCTGAACTAGATATTGTAAATAAACAAAAACTATTAAACTATTTGGTTGATTTGAATTGCCAAGTATTTATGTCATCAACGGAACTTTCAAATTTTGGTGATTTAAATAAATTATCAAATTACAAAGTGTTCCACGTGAAACATGGTGAAATTAATTTGATTAAGAACTTTACATGTTCCACGTGAAACATGTGAGATAATAGTAAACAGAAACACTGTGTAACTTAAGGTTTGTTATAGCTTTAGCCTAAGTTATGTTTCAGATTAAATATGTAAAATGGATAATATATGAGTGATGATAAACAAGAATACAATAGTTCTAATATAAAAGTCCTAAAGGGTTTGGATGCAGTAAGAAAAAGACCGGGTATGTATATTGGTGATACAGATGATGGTTCAGGTCTTCACCATATGGTGTTTGAGATAGTAGATAACTCTATTGATGAGGCATTAGCGGGTTTTTGTAAGGGTGTAGATGTTGTTATTCATGAAAATGGATCTGTTAGTGTATCTGATGACGGACGTGGTATTCCAGTAGATATACATGAAGAGGAGGGAAGGTCAGCTGCAGAAGTTATTATGACTGTGCTTCATGCGGGAGGTAAATTTGATGATAATGCTTACAAGGTTTCTGGTGGTTTGCATGGAGTCGGTGTATCTGTGGTTAATGCCTTATCAGCAGAGTTAATACTTGAAATTCGAAAGAACGGTAAGTTACATAAGCAGAAATATAAAATGGGAGAGCCTGTTGCACCATTGGAAGTAGTAGGTGATGCAGAAGGAACAGGGACATTGATTAATTTTTTACCTAGTAAAGAAACTTTTTCAAATGTTGAGTTCCATTTTGATATTTTGGCTAAACGACTTAGGGAGTTATCTTTTTTAAATTCTGGAGTAAGAATTTCAATAAAGGATGAGAACACAGGAAAAGAAGATGTTTTTGAATTTGAAGGCGGAATTAGTGCGTTTGTTCAACATCTAAATAAAAACAAAACCCCTTTGTTTGAAGATGTCTTTCATTTTATTGCTACAAAAGAAGATGTTGTAGTAGAAGTCGCTATGCAGTGGAATGATTCTTATCAGGAAAATATTTTTTGTTATACCAATAATATTCCTCAACGTGATGGAGGGTCTCATTTAGCCGGTTTTAGAGGTGCTTTAACTCGAACTATTAATCAATATATTGAATCAAGTGGTTTAGCTAAAAAAGAAAAAGTATCAACAACTGGAGATGATGCTAGAGAAGGCTTAACAGCAGTATTATCAGTTAAAGTTCCTGACCCCAAGTTTTCATCACAAACAAAAGATAAACTTGTTTCTTCTGAAGTTAGGCCATTGGTTGAGTCAACAATGAATGAGAAGTTACAAGAGTTTTTGTTAGAACAACCACAAATAGCTAAAACTATAGTTAATAAGATTATTGATGCTGCACGAGCGCGTGATGCTGCGCGTAAAGCAAGGGAGATGACGCGACGTAAATCAACACTAGATATTGCTGGTTTACCAGGGAAACTCGCAGATTGTCAGGAAAAAGATCCAGCATTATCAGAATTATTTATAGTGGAAGGGGACTCAGCGGGCGGTTCTGCCAAACAAGGCAGGGATAGACGCACGCAAGCAATATTACCTCTTAAAGGGAAAATTCTTAATGTGGAAAAAGCTCGTTTCGATAAAATGATTTCTTCTGATGAGGTGGGTAACTTAATTACCGCATTAGGCTGTGGTATTGGCAAGGATGAATATAATATTGAAAAGCTGCGTTATCACCGTATTATTATTATGACTGATGCGGATGTTGATGGATCACATATTCGGACTTTATTACTGACCTTCTTTTATAGACAAATGCCTGAGTTAATAGAAAATGGATATGTCTATATTGCCCAACCGCCTTTGTATAAAATTAAAAAAGGTAAGCAAGAGCACTATGTAAAAGATGATGCTGAATTAAATGAATACTTGATTCAATTAGCTCTAGATAAGGCACAACTATATACAGATGACTCAACGCCAATGATTCAAGGTCAAGGTTTAGAAAAACTAGCCATTGAATATGCAGGTGTTACTTCAGTCATTAATCGGTTAAGTAGGCGTTATGATTCTATCTTTTTAGAGGAAATGACATATATCCTACCTTTAACTGAAGAGATTAAACAAAGTCAGGAAAAAATGACTGAGTGGTATAAACAATTAGAAAAAAATATTGCCCTGAATAAAATCAAGGCTGTATATTCTATGGAATTAAATTATAAGAGTGAAGATGATTTTGATTTGGTTGTGAATAAAAAAATGAATGGTATTACTAAAACCTTTATTTTACATTCTACCTTTTTTGCTGGAAAAGATTATCTGAAAATAGCTCAATATGCTCGAGATACAGTAGGGTTATTTAGTGATCAATCTTATATGAAGATTGGAGAAAAACAGCAACAAGTCAGTAATTTTAAACAAGCATTTGAATGGATGATGAAAGAAGTCAAGAAAGGACAACATATTCAGCGATACAAAGGATTAGGAGAAATGAATCCAGATCAATTATGGGAAACAACACTAGATTCAAATAGTCGAAGATTATTACAAGTAAGAATTGAAGATGTGATTGCAGCAGATGAAATTTTTACAACATTGATGGGAGATATAGTTGAACCAAGGAGAGACTTTATTGTTAAAAACGCATTAGATGTTGCTAATTTAGATGTTTAATTATTAATCTTGATTAATATTCAAAATATTATGAAGCAAGGAGAGTTTTTTACTCTTCTTTGTGATAATCCTGAAACCATTTTTCTACAATATTTACAATTTAGTTATGTTAACTTACCCACATATTGATCCAGTTGCAATTGCTTTAGGGCCATTAAAAATCCACTGGTATGGTCTAATGTATTTGATTGGTTTTGCTGCTGTCTGGATGCTAGGAAAAAAGCGAGCAGAAAAACCTTACTCTGTGATTAAACCTGCAGCAATGGAAGACTTGGTTTATTACGGAGCGCTGGGTGTTATTTTAGGGGGACGAATAGGTTATATTTTATTTTATAATTTTTCTCGTTTTATTGATGATCCACTCATATTATTTAAACTTTGGGAAGGAGGGATGTCTTTTCATGGTGGTATGCTGGGTGTTTTTATCACTATGTGGTGGTTTGCAAAAAAACAAAAATGCACCATGCTTGAATTAACTGATCATATTTCACCTTTAGTTCCAATTGGATTAGGAGCAGGCAGGATTGGAAACTTTATCAATGCAGAGTTATGGGGAAAAACTACAGATGTACCTTGGGCAATGGTTTTTCCGAATGGAGGACCCTTAGCAAGACATCCATCGCAACTATATGAAGCTCTATTAGAAGGCTTATTTTTGTTTGCTATTTTATGGTTCTATACCCGTAAGCAAAGACCGGTGATGGCACCTACAGGATTAGTTTTATTTCTATATGGTTGTTTTAGGTTTTTTGTAGAGTTTTTTAGATTACCTGATGCTCATTTAGGTTACTTGGCATTAGATTGGCTTACTATGGGTCAGATATTATCAACACCCATGATTATGATTGGTGCAGGATTATTTTTTTATGCCTATAAAAAAGCAATATGAAACAGTATTTAGAATTGTTGGATAAAATACTGAATGAAGGCGTTCAAAAAGGAGATAGAACGGGAAGCGGAACACTGTCAATTTTTGGGCATCAAATGCGTTTTGATTTACAACAAGGCTTTCCATTAATAACCACAAAAAAAGTACACTTAAAATCTATTCTTCATGAATTATTATGGTTTTTAAAAGGTGAAACAAATATTGCTTATTTAAAAAAACATAATGTGAAAATTTGGGATGACTGGGCTGATAGGGAAGGTGAACTAGGGCCAGTTTATGGACATCAATGGAGGTCATGGCCGACACCAGAAGGGCAGTCAATTGATCAGATAGCAATGATCATTCAGCAATTAAAACAAACGCCTAATAGTCGGAGAATTATCGTATCTGCTTGGAATGTTGCAGATTTGCCCGATGAAACCATCAGCCCACAAGATAATGTGGCTAATGGAAAAATGGCATTACCTGCCTGTCACGCATTTTTTCAATTCTATGTAGCCAATGGAAAACTCTCTTGTCAGCTCTATCAGCGTAGCTGTGACACGTTTTTAGGTTTGCCGTTCAATATAGCCAGTTATGCATTATTGACGCATATGGTGGCTCAGCAGAGCGATTTGGAGGTGGGTGAGTTTATTTGGACAGGAGGTGATGTACATTTGTACTTAAATCATCAACAACAAGCAAAATTACAATTGACTCGTCAGCCTTATCAGCTATCTAGGCTAAAGATTAAAACAAGGCCTGATACAATTTTTGATTATAAGTTTGAAGATTTTGAGATTGAAGAATATCAAGCTCATGAACATATAAAAGCAGCTATTTCTATTTGATATTATTTTTCATCGTTGGATGATAGTGGAGATTTTTACAAGCTTATGAACAACGCAACAAAGAAACTTATTTTTATTATTTTGTTATTAGTGAACGGTAGCTGTTTTGCTCATGGAGTTGATAGTAGTACTGAACAATTTCTAACCACCAATCGTGATGCAGCCATTGCCCCATTTCTTTATATTGGCGCAAAACATATGCTAACAGGCTATGATCATTTATTATTTTTGCTTGGCGTTATATTTTTTCTATTTCGTGGCCGAGATATTTTAATTTATGTCAGTCTATTCACCTTAGGTCATAGCTTAACTTTACTAGGTGGAGTGCTGAACCAAATAACTGTGAATGCCTATTTGATTGATGCAATCATTGGTTTTTCTATTGTCTACAAAGGATTTGATAATTTGGGTGGCTTTAAAAGATTATTTGGTTTTCAGCCGAATACTAAAATTGCTGTTTTGATTTTTGGATTATTTCATGGTTTTGGCTTAGCGACAAAATTACAAAACTTTGATTTACCTCAAGAAAATTTATTTGTAAACCTGTTAGCCTTTAATGTAGGTGTGGAAGTAGGGCAATGTATCGCATTACTTTTTATTCTGACAATACTTGGGTTTTGGCGTAGGCATTCCAGTTACTATAAATTTTCAACCATAACAAATACTTTACTTATGTCTGGAGGTTTTGTATTACTGGGCTATCAATTAACTGCTTATTTTACGACACTTTAAAATGAATACTATTCCACAGCCTTCTGTTAAATCATTACTTATAGCTTGTCTTTTTTCAATTATATTAGCTATTATTATTTTGCTTGTTGCAGTATTACCAGCAGAATTTAATATAGATCCGACTGGGCTTGGAAAAAAGTTTGGATTAACTGTGCTATCACAAGAAGGAAATAAGACAGCTAAACCGTCTGTAGTTTCTTGTTCTGATCAATCGGAATGGAAAGATACAGTGCTAATTAAGCTTCCTGCTAATAGTGAGCTGGAATATAAATTTAGTATTAACAAAGATGAAAAGTTTGAATTTGTCTGGAGTACTAATAATAGTACAAAATTATATTTTGACTTTCATGGTGAACCGAAAGGAGATACCACAGGTTACTTCAAAAGCTATAAAGTCACCACAGATAATCAATCCAGTGGTTCTTTAGTTGCACCTTTCACCGGTGTTCATGGCTGGTACTGGAAAAATAAAACGAGTAAAGATGTCACGATAAATTTAAATACTCGCGGCAACTACAAAATAGTAGGTTTGCTGTAACCTAAAAAAATAATAAAAACTTAACGATCATCTGGTTTGTTTAGGTTTAAATGTACAGGAGAGGAAGTTGAGTTTAAATAGTTACAACAATGTTGATAGGGAGCAATTAGCAAAAGATCTTAATGCAATTTATAAAGATGTATTAACAAGAATTGGGGAGCCGGATTTTCAGCATTTAAAGAAAATGGAACGTTGGGGTAGGGCATGTTCATTACTAGGTTATGGAACGGCCTGGATTATTCCAAATCCAGTTTCTGCTTTATTGATGAGTCAAGGTAGTTTTACCCGTTGGACACAATTGACACATCCTGTTGTTCATAAAGGATATGACAAAATTGAAAATATTCCACCTCGGTACACCAGTAAAAAGTTTGCAAAAGGTTGGCGACGTTTTCTAGACTGGTCTGACTGGATTACTCCAGCTGGCTGGCATCAAGAACATGATATATTACATCATTATAATTTGGGGGAAGAATTAGATCCTGACCATTTACAACATAATATGGAATGGCTAAGGCAATCTAGGGTACCCATGTGGTTAAGGTTTTTAATTGTTGGTGCTTTTACAACTGTGTGGAAAATATTGTATTACACACCGAGAACTCATAAAGAATTAAGATTGAGTAGTGCTCGTCAAAATGGAGAAGGTTTGCCAGAAATGACAAGGAAAGGAGCATGGAGCATTTATACCAAAGAGGGGAGAGCTTTATGGTTTCAAAGTTTTTTACCTTATATAAGTTTCCGCTTTGTTTTGCTTCCTTTGTTATTTATACCACTAGGTGGAATAGCTGTGCTGAATGTATTATTGAATTCTATTTTTGCAGAAGCATTGATCAACATGCATTCATTTTTAGTGATTGTACCGAATCATGCTGGAGATGATGTGATGATGTTCGAGGAAAAAGGTAAAGGACGGGGAGAGTTTTATTTACGTCAGATTCTTGGTTCAGTAAATTACCCTACAGGATCAGATTTTAATGACTTTTTCTATGGCTGGTTAAATTATCAAATTGAACATCACTTATGGCCAGATATTCCGCTGAGCCAATACCAATATGTTCAACCCAAAGTAATGGAAGTATGCAAAAGACATGGGATTCCATATCGTCAGGAATCTGTGTTTAAAAGACTATTTAAGGCGGTTGATATTATGGTTGGGCGGACTTCCATGTTGAAGCCTATGAAAGCAGTAGAGGTTTAAAAATGATGTGCTTTTATTTTAGGTTTTAATTTCCTAGCATACACAAATTGTCAGCTTCGAGGAAAATTTGCCTTAGTAGAAACGGTGTAATATAGCTTTCGTTATTGTACCTACAGGAGTTACGGCTTACCGCGTAGCCTCCATTTTGCAACGTAAATTGAACAAATTGGCTTGATGCCACGCAGTAGACAGCAATTTTTACTGAAATGCTAGAAGCCTAAATTGAGCAACAGCAATCTGCATGATATTATTGAAAATGAATGGCGGACGATAACCCTTTTACAAGACAGATGAGGACATTGCTATGCAAGCAATTAAACAAGAAGCTTTAAACACGATCTCTCGAATGCCTGAAGATACCGATATGGAAGAAATTATTTATCGGCTTTATGTATTGGAAAATATCCGTAAAGGACAGGAAGATGCCGCTCAAGGTAAAACCCAAACCACAGAAGAGGTATTGAGAGATATTCAGACATGGTGAAATGGACAAATCATGCATTGACGCAGCTTCGCCATATTCATGATTACATTAAGCAGGATTCACCCCTTTATGCCAAACGGGTGAGCGATGAAATGGTACAAAAAGCAGCCAAGCTTGATAAGTTACCTTATATGGGACGTAAGGTGGCAGAACTGAATGAAGAATTCATCCGCGAGGTGGCTTTGTATTCCTATCGGATTATTTACGAAATCAAGACTGACGACTCTATAGAAGTTTTAGCTGTGATACATAAACGGCAGGATTTTACAGAGGATGATTTACCACAAAATTAGTAGAAACGGTGCAATACGCTTTCGCTATTGCACCCTACGGGGTTACGGTTCCGTCTTACGGGTTGCCCAAAGCCATGGTATTTGAGCAAGTTGAGCAATTTAGAAAGCGTTTTGAAGTGGCGGATGATACGCCCATTGTGACCG
>CAZZIX010000041.1:0-14707 GCA_964654345.1 uncultured Methylomarinum sp. | reverse complement strand
ATAGAAAGACTCACCTACTGCAAAAACATTAATGGCTATGGTTCTTGCCTGTTCTACACTAGCACCGTGATGAAGCGCCCACTCAAACAACCCAAAAGATCCTGCAAGTAACATGATGCCCACTAAAAAAATACGAAAGATAAGTTCTCCTTTTAGAATTGGCATGGAAGGGGCACGAGGTGGCTTAGACATTAATCCAGGTTCTCGGGGTTCAAAAGCCAGAGTCAAGCCTAGAAATATAGCAGCTGTCATATTAATCCATAATGCCTGAACCGGAAGTACAGGCAATGTTTCGCCTGATAGTACAGCAACCATAATAACCAGCCCTTCACCAAAGTTGGTTGCCAAGATAAAACTGAGAAATTTTATCAGGTTGTCCAATACGCCACGCCCTTCCTCTACTGCCGCTTCAATGGTGGAAAAATTATCATTTGTTAGCACCATATCTGCTGCTTCCTTAGCTACTTCAGTTCCTGTAATGCCCATGGCCACACCAATATCAGCCTTGCGCAGAGCTGGCGCATCGTTAACACCATCACCAGTCATCGCAACAACTTCTCCGTTAGCTTGTAATGCTTCCACTAGGCGTAATTTTTGTTCTGGTGTGACTCTGGCAAAAACTGATGTTATTCTGGCTGCCTGAATTAACTCAGCATCAAATAAGTTTTGCAGATCTTTACCATTAAGTACGCTTGCCAGCTTATTTGTTAAGCCTAATTGACCGGCTATAGCCACAGCAGTTGCAGGATGATCTCCCGTAATCATTTTGACTTCAATACCTGCCGTTTGACAAGCGGCTATCGCTCGCTTTGCCTCATCCCTAGGTGGGTCAATCATGCCTTGCAAGCCAATAAACTCCAAGTCACTAGCAACGGTATTGTGGTTAATATGTTGTGTTTCTTTGGGGACAGTTACTCGGGCAAAAGCCAAAACACGTAAACCTTGATGAGCTATCAACTCAACTTGGCGATGAATTTCCTTAGGGTTTAATGGCAATAGTTCACCATTTTCCCCTAATAAAGAGTTACAGCGTTGCACAATGCTTTCTACTGAACCCTTTAGATAAACTACACTTTTTTCAGAATTTTCGCATGAATGCAACGTAGCCATATACTGATGCTGTGACTCAAAGGCGATAACATCATGTCTAGGTCTACTTCTTAACAGTAATTTGCTATCCAGCTCTGCTTTATAGGCTGAAACCAGTAAAGCCCCCTCAGTGGGATCACCTTCAATCACCCAGCCTTTCTCAGTTTGTTTTAATATGGACTCATTGCACAATAAACCAGCTTGCATTAGTTCCAACAGGACTGAATGTTTTTTAACATCAATTTTTTTGTCTGCCTGTTCAATATGTCCATGTGGCTCGTAACCTATCCCACTGACCTCAAACCGTTCATTAGCTGCCCAAAGCTGCTGTACTGTCATTTGATTACAGGTTAGCGTACCTGTTTTATCTGAACAGATAACTGTAGTACTGCCTAGGGTTTCTACTGCTGGAAGATGCCGAATAATAGCATTTCGTTTAGCCATTCTAGATACACCAATGGCTAAGGTGATGGTCATTACAGCGGGAAGTCCTTCAGGTATCATGGCTACCGATAAGGCAACAGAAGCTAGAAACAAAGTTTCCCAGGAATCACCATGCCAAAGTCCAAACAAAAAAGTAATGGTAGCCAATCCAAGAATTACAAATAATAGAATATGACTGAATTTTGCTATTTTTCGGGTGAGTGGTGTCGCCAAGATTTCCGCACTGGTAATTAACTGAGAAATACAGCCAATCTCGGTATCATCACCAGTTGCAATAACAACACCAAATCCCGTGCCATAAGTGACCAAGGTTGAGGAATAAAGCATGTTGCTGCGATCAGCAAGCAAAGTTTCATGATCCATCACAGAAACTAACTTACTGACTGGAATGGATTCTCCCGTTAATGCCGACTCATCAATCTGCAATTCACGGCTGCGCAAAAGGCGCATGTCGGCAGGTACTTTATCACCTGATTGCAAGAGCACTATATCTCCAGGAACTAAATCCTTTGCATCTATCCGTTGTTTTTCCCCTGACCGTAGCACTGTGGATTCGGTTACTAAGGCATAAGTCAACGCAGCCAAAGCACTTAGTGCCTTATTTTCCTGAATAAAACCGATGATGGCATTGAGTAAAACCACACCTAAAATAACGCCACCAGCAACCCAGTCATCCAGATACAGTTTAACTGCAATTGCAACTAATAATATATAAACCAATGCCTGATGAAACTGTAATAAAAAACGTAACAGCGGTCCCTTGCCCTTTTTTATCGTCAGTGAGTTTGCACCAAATTTTTGCTTTCGATCTTCTACATCAAATTTATCCAGTCCAATATCGGGATTAACATCAAGCAAATCTATTACTTCAGCTTCTGGAATATGATGCCAATGCTTCTTTAATAGTGTTGTCATATAACTATCCTGTTTTATTGTATTGCACTAGTGAGAGGGTAATAGTCAGTATTGAAACCTCTACTGCAATTATTGATAACGATTATATCGTTGGATATTTTATTATTCCTGATTTTGAAGAAGAAAGTGATATGAATTAGACCCACTATTAGTTTAGAATTGCTTATAAGATATTTGTTCCAAATGAAGGTTAAGTATGCAGAGATTCAAAAATATTCTTTACGTTGTGGTGCCAGGCTCTGTAAACAAAGTTGCATTAAATCAAGCTGTGGCTTTAGCTAATAATAATCAAGCTCATTTAACGATTATTCAGGTGGTAGATAATATTCCATCAAACATAAAATTAAACGATCAGCTCCTGTCTACAAAATCCTTCCTCGAAAAATCAATTGCTGAGCAGCAAAAAAAACTACAAGCACTGGTTAATACTCTGGAACAAAAAATAGAAATTCACACAAAAATTCTTGTCGGTACCTCTTTTTTGGAAATCATTCGTGAGGTTCTTCGTAACAAACATGATCTGGTGATCAAAACAGCTGAAAGTGGAACTCTATTAGATCGTGTATTTGGCAGCGATGATATGCATTTGTTGCGCAAATGCCCTTGCCCTGTATGGCTAATAAAGTCAAAATCGCCCCAAAACTATCAACGTATTTTAGCGGCGGTTGATGTTGATATTTTTTATCAAAAAGAAGAATTAAATACCCATCATCTCCTCAACCTTCAAATTCTTGAAATGGCAAGCTCATTAGCATTGTCTGAATTTGCCGATCTACACATTGTTAGTGTGTGGGAGGCAATAGCTGAAGGCCTGCTACGAAGTGCTTATATAGGGAGTCAGGAAATCAATGTTATGGATTACGTTGAAGAAGAAAGGCAACAGCATCAGCACAATTTAAACGCACTCATGAATAAAATAATGAGTAAATTAGGGCAAAATGCTCTGGACTATCTCAAGCCTAAAACACATCTGCTGAAAGGTTCTGCAAACAGAAAAATTCCACTTCTCGCCAAAAATATTGAGGCTGACCTTGTCGTTATGGGCACAGTAGCCCGCACTGGAGTTTCCGGTTTTTTTATGGGCAACACGGCTGAAACCATCCTCAATCAGCTCAATTGTTCGGTGCTGACAGTTAAACCTGTAGGATTCGAGACACCGATTAGTTTAGTTGAATAATAATGTCAATTGAGCACGGGTTTTGTGGAAATACCTGGGCAAATAAGTAAAGACCAACTGTCCATTACCATATAAAAAGACACCTCCCAGCCCATACATTGCTGAACAGACCCGGGATAAAAATGGATAGCTACCCGTCATAAAATCAATAGAGCATAGCTTTCTCTTTCCTTAACCAATTTGTCCATTCTATAAAATTACAGCCCTTGGTTGCTGATAATTGGATAATATTAATCTTTGGGTTTACTTGTCTGGCAAATTGTATACAACGATCAATATCAAAATCGACATAAGGTAATAAGTCTATTTTGTTAATAAGCATTAAATCAGCCGCATAAAACATATCTGGATATTTTATCGGCTTGTCATCTCCTTCCGTTACCGACAGAACCACTACTTTATGTGCTTCTCCTAAATCAAATGAAGAAGGGCAAACGAGATTACCTACATTCTCAATGGCTAATAAACTGTTCGGTTTTAGTTTTAATTCCATCGCAGCATGACCAATACCATGCGCATCTAAATGACAGGCTCGCCCGGTATTAATTTGGATGGCTGGAATACCGGTTGCTCGGATACGATCTGCATCATGCTCAGTTTGTTGGTCACCTTCAATCACCGCAATCGAGAGTTGGTCTTTTAAAGCTTTAATTGTTTCGACTAATAATGTTGTTTTACCTGCACCAGGACTGGAAACAAAATTGATAGTAAAAATATTATGCTGTTTAAAATAAGCTCTATTTTGTTCTGCATAGTGATTATTTTTAGTTAATAAGTCTTGTTCTACTTTGATTAAACGTTCCGTATCATTATGTCTGTGTTGTTGTTCAGTTTGTCCACAACCGCAAATTCCACACATAGTCTTTACCTTTTTTTAAATAACTATTAAATCTTTGATTTTCATTTCATTGCCTTGAATAACCGTCACAAAGGGATTGCCACACAAGTTACAAGCATCATATAAGGTTGCTATTGATACTTGTTTTTTACATTGCTCACAAATCCCTAAACCTTCAAGTTCCATTAAGATAAGCTCTGCTTTTTCAGCTAAAGAATCTTTCATCACCACATCAAAGCCGAAACGTAAGGCTTCTGGCTCTACGCAAGATAGTTTTCCAATTTCCAGCGTGATTTTTTTTACATGTTTAAAATGTTGCGTTTTTGCATGATCTTGCAAAATTTCTCTTACATTTTCTAGTAAAGATATTTCATGCAAAACTATTTTCCAGTTTATGGTTCCACACGTTTACGTCTGTTATTTCTAATAATTTTTCTGTAAATTGTATAGCCTGTTGAAGGTTGCTTTTTGCCTGTTGGCTAAGGTCTTCACCTAATTCAAAACTGACACCCTGAATACTAAGTAAGAAACTGGGAGGGGGCTGTTGTTTTGTTATCTCCTGATAAACTTGTAGCACAGCAGTAGGACTCATTGCATGTGTGCTGTAACTCTTATCTTTAACTGCCCCTAACTTGGTAAAGTTAAAAGCAGTTTTACAATTGACAGCGGCATCTACAAATAATACTAATTGCCTATTTTTCAAGTCCAGGGCATGCTCAACTTGTAATTGAAAGTCAGTGAGTATTTCAATGTCATTGGAATCAATTTTATTGCTTAGATATTCTAATAGTAACGGCCCAAGTGCATCATCCCCTCGACTCAAGTTACCGTAACCAAAAATTAAAATTGGCTTAGCAGTGTCCACCCTACCTTGTGGGTCTTTCAATTTGACCATCATTATGTTTAATTAATTTATCAATCATATTTCCTTCTGCATCAACTAATTCAAGCTGTAAAGGCATTTTTCCCACAGCATGCGTTGCACAGGATAAACAAGGGTCATAAGCACGAATAGCCACTTCCAGATTATTTAATAAAGGTTCGGTTAACTCTTGGCCTGATAAATATTCGGCAGCAACTTGGCGTATAGATTCATTCATCGCCATATTATTGCTGGTAGTAGAAACAATTAGATTTGCCTTGGTTACAATATCATTTTCATCCACCTGATAATGATGGAATAAAGTTCCTCTGGGCGCTTCTATAACACCAATACCTTCAAAACGTTTTTTGCTCTGAACGACTAGGTTTGAGCCCAAAATATCAGGGGCATTAAGTAATTGTTTGATACTTTCTGCACAATGTAAAGCTTCTATTAATCGTGTCCAGTGAAATGCTAAAGTACTATGAACCATGGGTTCTGTACTATGCTGTTTGAATTCAACTCTAGCCTGTTCAGCCAAAGGTGTATCAATAAAGTCGCAATTATTTACTCTTGCCAAAGGCCCGACACGATACCAGCCTTTTTCTTTACCTAATGAGGTTAGATAAGGAAATTTCATATATGTCCATGATCGGACTTCTTCATGAATGATGTCGTTATATTTGCAGTAATCAAAATTATCCAGAATGGTTTCGCCATTGGCTAATTTGGCACGAATTCCACCGTGATATAGTTCCAATGCGCCATTAGGCTTGGTTAGTCCGAGATAACTGGTCGTTATTGTTGCGAAATCATCATAATACGGCAGGTTTGAGCAATGAATCTTTTTGATTAAAGTAACAGCTCCTGCTGACCATTCGATTATTTGTTCTATATCTTGTAGTAAATAATCACGCTCTGCTTTAGTAAGTGATTTGTTCATACCACCAGCAATTGCACCCGTTCCATGAATGCGTTTACCCGAGATCATCCGAATTACTTCTTGCCCATATTTGCGTAATTTAACACCTTGTAAGCTAATATCCGTATATTCATTTAATACAGCAATCACATTGCGCTTATTTATATCGCTTTCAAAACCAAATAATAAATCAGGACTGGAGAGGTAAAAGAAGTGCAAGGCGTGTGATTGCAGTACCTGACCAAAATGCAATAATCGTCTTAACTTATCGGCGGTGGGTGGCAGGTTTTCCGGATCAATCCCCACTAATTGATCAATTGCCTTGGCTGCCGCCAAGTGATGACTAACTGGACAAATTCCGCATAGACGCTGAACCAGAACAGGTAACTCCCAATAAGGCCTGCCTTGAATAAAGCGTTCAAACCCTCGGAATTCAACAATATGCAATCGCGCCTGTTTTACTTTATTATTTTCATCTAACAATAAAGTAACTTTGCCATGTCCTTCAACTCTTGAGACAGGGTCTATCACCACACGTTTCAGATTTTCCTGATTTTCTGCTGTTTCTAAATTTTCGTACATAGGGTCTTCTTCAGCCTAAGCTGCTTTATTCATATTGATTTCCATTCTTTTTATTTCATCTGCACCATTTAACAAAATATCATTATCTTCTATCAGATGGTCATCTGAAATTTTATTGGGATAATCTACATGTGACAAAATATGCTTAATGCAATTAATTCGCGCTTTTTTCTTATCATCAGATTTAATAACCGTCCACTCCGCGTAAGGCGTATTAGTAGATAAAAGCATAGAATATTTCGCAATGGTATATTTATCCCAAAGTTTTTGAGCCTGCTGATCAACGGGAGAAATCTTGTATTGCTTGAGAGGGTCGGTAATTCTTTTCTCAAAGCGCCTAGCTTGTTCTTTTTTGCTCACTGAGAAATAAAATTTGATAAAAATAATATCTGAATTGACGATCATTTTTTCAAACTCAGGCGTTTCCCTTAAAAATTCTTTATGCTCCTCTTCGGAACAAAAACCCATGACTGGTTCTACACCCGCTCGGTTGTACCAAAAACGGTCAAATAACACGATTTCACCAGCAGAAGGAAGATTGCTAATATAGCGTTGAAAATACCATTGCGTTCTTTCAGTATTAGATGGTTTTTCCAGGGCGACAACTTTTGCACCACGAGGGTTTAAATGTTCAGTAATTCTTTTAATGGTACCCCCTTTTCCAGCGGCATCGCGCCCTTCAAATAGCATTAAAACTTTCAACCCTTTGTCTTTAACATGGTTCTGAAATTTCAACAGTTCAACTTGAAGTCTGTGCAGTTCTGTCTCATAGGCCAAGGTGTCTTTTTTTACCCAAACCTGTACTTTGCCATTTTTATTCTTTTTTCGTTTATTTCTGCTTTTTTTAGCCATATCGTTCTATCTTATTTTTAGTTTATTAATATCGTTCATTTCTGCCGTTGAAACTGTGAATACATGGTTATTTTGGAGTGCAAAAACATGCTTTTGCATCCCTATCGTCAATAAGTACAATATTTTCACAGTCTCTATTTCTAAACATCATCTGATTAACTTATCCATATGCCTATCAACTTTCATTTCTAAGGTCACTAATTCGCCTTTATAAAAGACACTGTTAATTACCCAGGGGATTGGCATTTTATGTCCGTCTTCCCTGCTTTTTATGTGATTAATGGTAAGAGGAATATTATTCTTTTTTGCATAGTCTCTTAACATTTGATTGGTATAAAAGTCGGTAAAAGGGCAGGTATTAGAGTAATAGGCCGTTATTCCTTTTTTATCAGCACAGCTTCCTAATTTGGCACTGTCCATAATTGTTGGATAAGCTGCCTTTGAATTAGTTTTTATTCCCCATAATTTAAAAAATGGCGGGGCTTGGTCAATAATTTTAAACCCCTGATATTTTAAAAACTTAGGGTCACTCATAAACGGACGTTTCTTATCGCTTGAAATGGCAACCACACCATCCATTTTTTCAGCATCTTTCATGCATTGCTGCAACAGCTTTTTGCCGTTGCCTTGTCCTTTAAACTGTCCCGCAACCCAAAAACAGTTAATAACCATAAAATTGCTTCCTTCCAACGGCAGCCAGGCATTTTCAATAGGGACATATTCAATAAATACTTTTCCGCGAATAGCCATTTTTTGGAAGGTGTAGCCATTTTTGAACTCAGTCTTTAACCAATCTTTTTTCTTTTGATAACCCTCTCTGCACTTTTTGTCACTTATTGCACAGCAAATATGTTCATCTTCAATGTTCTTATTGGTTAATTTTAGCACTTCCATTTCCTCCACCCCCACCTTTTTTACATATCACTTTTACTGTCAATTCCTAATCATAATGAACCAGTTCATAAGGCAAATCAGGTTCGCGTCCTTCAAGCAGATCTGTCAAAAACTTCCAGAATACATCGGCAGAAGGAGGGCAGCCAGGCAGATAGTAATCTACCTTAACAATTTCATGAATAGGATAAACCTTATCCAGTAATAACGGCAACTCAGGGTCATTAGGAATCTGTGCATTTTCTATCCCAATGCCATTCATATAAGCTTCATTTAAACATTCTTCTAATGGAATATGATTTCGCATGGCAGGGAGACCTCCGTTAATGGCACAGGCTCCGGTAGCAACCAGTATTTTACAATTGTTGCGGAATTCTCTTAAGACGTGTACATTTTCTGAATTACATACGCCACCTTCAATCAGCCCAATATCACTCTGGCTACAATGTTCTATATCGGTGAAGGGAGAGCAGTCAAACTCTACCCGTTCAGCCAGTTTTACCATACGTTCATCAATATCCAAAAAAGACATATGACAACCAAAGCATCCGGCTAAAGATGTGGTTGCAACTCTGATTTTATCAGTCATGTTTTTTCGACTCCTTTTCAAGAGCAATTTGATCTATTTGTCGGTGATCATACACACGCTGACCGATAGGCACTAAATATCCGGTGCGCTTAATCAAAATGGCGCCAGTTGGGCAGATATGTGCGGCACAGTCATTAACATCAATATCACTGTCTTTAAGTTTACCGCTTTTAGAATTGATGATCAGCCGTTTATTGATTCCTCTGCTACTGATGGCAAATACATTTTTACCATCTTCCTGCTGACTGGCACGCACACATAGATTGCAAAAAATACAGCGATTATGGTCAATCAATAAGTCTGGATGTGAGACATCCATTTCCCTATCTGCAAAAAAGTGCGGAAAATGATTGTCGAGCATATTTAGATGATAGGCGATGCCTTGCAATTGACAGTTTCCCGATTTTTCACAGGAGGGACAGAAGTGGTTACCTTCAACAAATAGCATCTGGGTTATTTTCCGTCTATCATCTGTTAATTCTTTGCTTAAATTGATAATGTCCTGTCCTTCCATCGCGGGAAAGGTACAGGCGGAACAGTTTCTGCCATTGACTTTTACCGTACAAAGCTTACAGCTGCCATGGGGCTCATAGTCTGGATTGTGACATAAATGAGGGATATAGATGTCAGCTGCAGTCGCCGCTTCGATAATTGTCTGGCCTTCATCAAAGGGAATATCTTTGCCATCAATGGTTATGGTTTTACTCATTATCACTACTCCTCGACCTGAGATAAATGGGCGCCAGCATCATTCCGATTTGCTAATCGTCTTGCCGTTTCCAGCGAAGCATCTAAATCAAATCCAGGTTCATAACTTAACTCTTTAAGTTTACTTTGATAACTTTCAGGAAAGCGTTGCAATGTTGTCAAAATAGGATTAGCAGCCGTTTGACCCAAACCACAATGGCTGTAATTTTTTACCAGTTGGCAAAGTTCTTCCAGAGCGACTACATCACCCGCTGAACCATGGCCATCAACAATCTTATCAAACTGTTTCTTTAGCAGCGAAGTACCTACCCTACAGGGAGTACAAAAACCACAACTTTCATCAGCGAAAAAATGGGTGAAGTTTTTAACCAGATCCAGAATATTGCGGCTTTTACTAAAAATAATAAAGGAACCGCCTGTGGACAGGTCTTCGAATGCCAGTTTTCTATCAAACTCCTGGCTGGAAATAAAAGTGCCAGAAGGCCCTCCTACCTGAATGCCAAGAACCTCTTCTGCACCGCAGTCAGTTAAAATTTGACTCATCAAAGTGCCAAAGGAATATTCATATATCCCGGGGTTTGCACAATCACCACTGATACTTAATATTTTGGTTCCCTTTGATTTTTTAGTCCCTAAATCAGCAAACTGTTTTCCACCGATAACAGCAATTTTAGCGGCAGCCAAAAAAGTCTCCACATTATTAACAACAGTAGGTTTATTCAAATAGCCTTGAGAGACAGGGTAAGGGGGACGGTTTCGGGGAATGCCTCGCTTGCCTTCCAATGATTCTATTAATGCGGATTCTTCACCGCAAATATAAGCACCTGCACCCAGACGAATTTCTATATCAAAGTCAAATCCCTGGTTGAGTATATCTTTGCCTAATAATCCTTGTTCACGGCGTTGCTGCAAGACTTGGTTCAGAGAATGATATAGGTGCAAATACTCGCCTCTAAGATATAAAAAACCTTGTTCGGAACCTATAATGGCTGCGCAAACAGTCATTCCTTCAAAGACTTGATGGGCGTAGGAATTAAGTAAAACACGGTCTTTAAAAGTGCCAGGTTCCCCTTCATCGGCATTGCAGACTACATAACGCTCAGATTCATTTTCTTCTGAGCAGAACTTCCATTTCATAGCCGTACTAAAACCGGCACCGCCACGTCCGCGCAAGCGCGACAAATCAATTTCATCCAAGGTACCTTTCAAACCAAGGCAAAACGTAGCTTTAAGTGCTTCACCCTGCTGTATTTCAGCATTCAATAACAGGTTGGGTTTATGAATATTATCGGATACTGTAAAAAACGGCTCAGGCCAATCGCAAACAGGGATTTTCTGTTTAATTAAATCGGCAATTTCATCAATTCTTTGCTTGTCCAATTGGGGTATTGCAAGACCATTGATCAGAGCAGCAGGCCCTTGATCGCACATGCCCGTACAGGAAGTATTATCAAGACTGACCATCCCATCTGCTCGCGTCTCCCCAGCTGCGACATCTAGCTGTTCAGACAAATAATCCATTAATGGCTGTTTACCCAGCATATGATCGGTAATCGAGTCGCTGAGTAAAATATCGTATTGCCCCCTGGGCTGTAGATGAAAAAAGCTATAAAACTCAACAACGCTGATAATTTGCGTTCGCTCGATGTTTAATTCACCAGCCAGTATTTCTATTGTTTCTTTTGATATAAACCGGAACTCAGATTGAATTTCTCGCAAGATAGTGAGCAGTCGTACAGATTGATAATCATTTCTTTGGAGCAGTTCCTTAATAAACTGTTTCATTTATTGGTTTACCTTATCAGTGAGAGGTGAATGATTCCTGATTATCTGACACTATAAGTTGATACATGTGAAATTATGAAAAAAAGAATGGTTTTTCTTAATGGTTTATAAAATATTGGCTAAAGGGTGGAAGCTCATGGGTAATCAGCTAATGTATTAATACATCAATAAAAGCCATTCACGAACAACAGATTCAAAAATCCCATTCAGGATATTGTTCTGGTGGATCGCCATATTGTTCAATAACTTTTGGTTTTACAAAACTTGAATCCTCATCTGAAAATGACTCTACAACCAGTAAAAATCTCCAGTCATCACCAAAGTCAAAACAAAATGTAAGCTCCATACCACTATATAATGGTAATTCACCCACTGTATACTCGCTGGTATACTGCCCATCATCACTTTCTGCAGAGGAATGGACAATTCGTTCAGTTATTCCATAATCATTTTTATAGATAAACTCATACAGATGATCGTTACTGAATTTAAAGGCACTTAAAATGACATCTGCTAACTCATCAAGATTAGTAGTATTTGAAACAGCTATTTTACGGTAAACTTTTCCAAGCGAAACTTTAAAGATAACTGTACCCTCAATTTCATTATCTGTCTCTGCTTGATCTAAATTTTGTTTCCAAGTTGGAATATATGTTTTTGCCTCAGAACCCCAGACTTCAGCTTGTTCATTATTCGAAGGTTCAAAGTCAAAATCTTTAAAATAAGTGATCTCTTTGGTAAAACATTTTAATAACGCACGCCCCCAGTTTGTTGGTTTGATTTTAACAATAGACCAATTTTCTTTACTTAAAATAGAATCCAGTTTTATCTGAACAAAACCAAATAGTTCCATCAATGCTAAATAATGAAGACCAGGATTGTAGCGTAAAAAATAAAAATCATTATGATTTGCCTTTATATCTAAACCTTTACCCAAGGTTTCTTGAAAAAAACTTCCACTTTCATAAAAATAATTTTCTAAAAAACCTCTACTATGTTCACCGATTATTTCAGCACTACCTCTATGCCACCAGGCATAAAATAACGCAAAATAACATTCTGATGGGTTTAATGAATTCCAGTTTGCCAATACTGTTGGGTTAAGCATCAATTTAACTTCCTTTTTTTTAGATTCTATATACGTTAGCCCAGAAGCTCTCAGTAAAAGATACAAGCCATTAATATGGGGAAAGGACTTTTGCTGAGGGCGCTTTAACTTTATGTCTAAAGGGTTTGACATCAATTGATTAAGCTGTGGAAGTAACTTGATAGCAAATAAATGATTTTTCTTGGAGACGGGGATTCCAGAAGTACCGATAAAATCAAGCAAGCTGGAAAAATCTTTTAGCAAAGTTCCTGGCTCATTTTCATTAAAGCTTTGGTTTTTTAAATATTGGATTTGATTTGATGTCAGCTCAAGCTTTAACTTTTTCATTAAGTTTTTTGTAAAAAGGGTTATTAGTCAATCAGTAATTAAGGCAAAAAATTAGAAAGTAGTTTTTTAGGCTAAATAACTGTTTGGAGCTCTATTTCTTAATCTTATATTTATTTATATAAAACAATAAGTTATAATAAAAATGTGTTTTTTATCCTATTGTTTCAGCAAAATATGCTATTTCCCATGCACCAGTAATTTCTTCCGTTGATCCTTTAATAAGTTTATCAACTATTTCATCTAATGAATAATCAGGAGAAGTATTTAGATATAGGTGAATGTGATCTGAACAAATCGATAACACTTCAATTTGAGTATTCTCAAAACTAATTACTATTTTCTGAAAAATGCTCGTGATTTTGTCTAAGTACTCAGTTGAGTTTGAAAAAACTTTATTTCTTTTCCTCGCAACTAAGCAGAGATGAAATTGCAGTTTAAACTGATTTTGCTCTGGGTTTTTCAACAATTGTTGTTTAGAGTATGCTGCAAACCATTTGTCTTTATCAGTTAAACCACAGCTATCAGTTTCTTTGTTGTCAATCGGTATCAAATTATGCTGTTTAGGGGAGACTATCGATAGCTTAGGTCTATAAGCACCACACTCTGACAATTTCCCATGTTCAGAACCATCTCTCTCTTGTGATCCAGCACAATACCTCTTCAGACAAATTCAAGCGAAGGCAAAAAACACAATCTTTAAATGGTTTTTTTGTTTGATACTTATAACATTTATCACATAACATTTGTTAGCTTGAGATAAAGAGTTTAAATTTCAAGATTAGAGAAGGTTTATTGTGTTTTAACTATGCAAAAAATTCATCATTGTTATCGTTGCACAAGGTCAGGTTAATATATCACCTACATTCTTTATATACAGATTTTTATTCTTCCATAATAAACTGAATACAAAACAGGTATAACTTAAGTGGTACTACTATAAATAAATCATCTTTATTAATTGATATTACAGGCTTTGTACAAGGCTTGGGTTTTCGCCCCTTTGTTTATCATCTTGCAAAGCGACATCAGCAAAATGGCTGGGTTGCTAATTCCTGTCATGGAGTTTCAATTACTATTGAAGGTTCTGCACCTCAGCAACAGCAGTTTATATTAGATTTGCAAAATCAGTTGCCTCCTTTAGCAACAATAGATTCTCTTAGTATCCAGAAAAAACCTCTGGCACATTTTATTGCTTTCCAAATAAAATCAAGTTTAACTGAGAGTGCTCATTCCGCTTTTATATTACCGGACATTAGTTCATGTCAAGATTGCATAACAGACCTTTTCAACCCCCAAAGTCGTTTTTATCGTTACCCTTTTACCAGTTGTTGCTTTTGTGGTTCTAGATATAGCATCATGTCGCAACAACCTTATGACCGTATTCGTACGAGTATGGCAAAATTTATACCGTGTTCTGACTGTTTGTCTGAATATTCTTCCGATGACAATAGACGTTTTCACTCGCAAACGATAGCCTGCTCGGTATGTGGGCCTCAACTCAACTTTCTTGATAAGTCTGGAAATAAAATGGTGCAAGGTGAAAAGGCGTTAACAGAAGCTATAGATTATTTGAAACAGGGAAAGATCATTGCTATAAAAGGTGTAGGTGGCTTTCAAT
>CAZZIX010000040.1:7353-14739 GCA_964654345.1 uncultured Methylomarinum sp. | reverse complement strand
AACGGAATAATTAATGTGCTTGCTATTGCAAAACCAATTTTTGTTTTCAAGTTAATTCTCTTTAGTTAATTTTGATCTAACTATGTAACACAGCAAATTCTATTCCATATATTACTTTTAGCATTAACAAACACTTATCTTTCCATAATAATGAAAAATTATTAAACTATGTTATATAAGTCTATTCATTTGCGTTATATGCCCCTTTTAGTCTATATCTTTTTACCATCATTCATCCTTTCTATTTCTATCTTCAGCTCATTATGATAGTGTCTACAACCTATGGAATTTCATTTAACTTTTAACGCATCTTATTTTACTGCATTTACCATGGGCTTATTTAGCAGCCTTCACTGTATTGGAATGTGTGGTTCAATCATTGGTACATTAACACTGAGCCTCAAGCCAGAGGTTAGAAATAACAAAAAAACGTTATTTGGTTACGTTCTTAATTACAATCTTGGGCGTATTTTTAGTTACACACTTGCAGGTTTCCTCCTAGGCTCTATAGAAGCTATTTTGACTCTTCCCCTAGGGCTAGAACATGGACATAGAGCTTTACAATTATTGTCTGCAATGATTATGGTTAGTGCAGGCCTGTATATTGCAGGATGGTTTCCTCGTTTTGCCTACATTGAAAAAGCAGGGGCTGGGCTATGGAAGCAATTAGAACCTTATGGACGAAAACTGATACCTGTAAAAACAAGACTTCATGCATTTTTATTTGGCATGATATGGGGTTGGCTACCTTGTGGCCTTGTTTATGCAGCTCTTGCTTTATCCATAACAACAGGCGATATTCTAAGAAGCTCTTTGACAATGCTCGCATTTGGGTTAGGGACTTTGCCATCTGTAATGGGAGTTGGTATAATGACGAATATATTAACCAAACTATCTAAAATGCATCGCTTTAAACAAATTATAGGCATGCTTTTGGTTTTGGTTGCTTTAATAGCTGTATTCCCTGAGCTAAACCCTATGCGGTTACAGCATATTTAGCGTTTAAATTTACATATAAAGGCAAACCTTTTATGGATTATTTTAGTTCAAATATTGGCCACTCTCCTGCTTTTGAGTCCATCATTCGTAGTGCAAAAATAGTTGCAACTACTGATGTAACCGTTTTAATTAAAGGCGAAACAGGGACAGGCAAAGAAATTCTCGCTACCTCTATTCAAAATGACAGCTCCCGTTCAGAGCAGCCATTTATCACTTTAAACTGTGCTGCATTATCTGAAGGACTGATTGAATCCGAATTATTTGGCCACAAAAAAGGATCTTTTACGGGCGCTATTTCTAATAAACAAGGATTATTTCAAGCCGCAGATGGTGGTACTTTGTTTTTAGATGAAATTAATTCATTACCGCTTGCCATTCAGACAAAACTTCTACGATTTTTAGAATCAGGAGAATGTTTAGGGGTGGGCGAAACAAAACCATACAACGTTGATGTTCGAATTATTGCCGCAACAAATGCAGACCTTAATAAACAAATAGCTGACGGAGGGTTTCGACAGGATTTATTTTTCCGTTTAAACGTAATCCCAATTGATTTACCTTCACTTAATCAGCGAACTGAAGATATTGAAATTTTAGTAAAACATTTTTTAACTCAATTTTCGTCTACTCATTCAATCATCTCGCCCAAGTTCAGTAAACGTACTTTTAAAGTTTTACGTGGCTATCCATGGCCTGGAAATATTCGTGAGTTACGCAACCTCTGCGAACGTCTATCTATACTTCTAGCAGGCCAAACTATTGAACCCGAAAATCTTCCCCATGAATTCAATAGTTGTATTTCTGCCCCTGATGACTCAGCATTTATTCTACCTGAAATCGGCATACACTTAGATGAGCTGGAAGCTGATATGATTCATCAAGCCTTAGCCAGAACCAATGGAAACCGAAGTAAATCAGCCAGACTACTTGGCATTTCACGAGATACTTTACTCTACCGCATTCAAAAGCATGGGATTGCAACACACTAAAATCATTTCTTGAGAAAAATTAATCTGCTTTATTATATAAGCTCTGCTCTACTATCTCTCATCAATTTTTTCAAATCTCTGACCGTTTGATCAAGTCCAAAAAAAACAGCTTGGGCAATGATTGAGTGCCCTATATTTAACTCAACTATTTCAGGAATTCTACAAATCGGCTCTACATTATGAACAGTTAAACCATGGCCTGCATTTACTTTTAGTCCAGCAGAAAATGCATATTCTGTTGCTTGTTGAATCCTCGTTAATTCAGCCTTCTGAACCTGACGGCTTCCAGCATTAGCATAACATCCTGTGTGTAATTCAATTACCGTTGCACCCGCTGTAACAGCTGCATCAATTTGTTTAAACTCGGGATCAATAAACAATGAAACCTCAATTCCCTTATCAATTAAAGTATGACAGACTTTTTTCATTCGATCTGGACTACTGGCTACATCTAAGCCACCTTCTGTCGTCAATTCTTCTCGTTTTTCAGGAACCAGACAACAAGCGACAGGTTTAACCTTTCCTGCTAAAGCAACCATTTCATCAGTCACTGCCATTTCAAGGTTCAGCCGAGTTTGAAGCATTTCTTGTAGTAAATAAATATCTCTATCTTGAATGTGCCTACGGTCTTCCCTTAAATGAGCAGTTATGCCATCAGCTCCTGCTTGTTCAGCTATTAATGCTGCCTGAATCGGATCTGGGTACTTTGTTCCTCTAGCTTGTCGAAGGGTTGCAACATGATCAATATTAACACCCAATAAAATAGTTTGTTTTTTCATAATTGTTTAATAATTTGAGCTAAAACTTGCCTACTTTTTAATTTTTTCCCTTTTAATTGGAAGTCGATTATTCGTCTCATTAATTGTTTAGATTCATATAAGGCTTGTTTATTTAAATCTCTTCTTTCACCCAAAGCAAGTAATGAACTTCCACAAATATAGCCTTTTGAATGTTCAATCATACCAAATTCAGGACTAAACAAATACATTGCCCTTTCCTTTACTAAAGTAGCCAATTTTGCATCGTAATTTAACTGAACGCCATAACCAAGACACTCGATCATATTTAGCTCAAAAAACCTTAATGTTTGTTCAACTTCTACAGAAGAGTGGCTCAACAGTATTAAACAACGCTGATATTCAGTAAAAATTTCAGGATGAGGATCATATTTGTACAGAAAAAAAAAGACTAATTCATTAATATAGAAACCACAATACAAAGACAGCCCTTTTAGAGGATGGTTTATTGAATCTAACTCTACATGGGTAAGGGTTTTTAAGTCGTTTTTTCCAACATAAGAAAGTTTTAAAAAACTAAAAGGTAATAATAACCCAGCCCACTTAGATTTTTTCTTTCTGACACCTTTTGCCAGAATAGATACAATTCCAAACTCTTTAGTAAGCACTTCAAAAATCAAACTGGTTTCGCGATATTTTTTGTGCCGCAAAATAAATGCAGGTTGTAATTGAACAACTGAGTCATTCATTGCATTTATAATCAAGAAAAATCATCAAAGAGTTATATATCAGAAATATAAATGTAATTCACAGATACAATTTTTAAAACATTCCTTTTTACAATAATGGAGCGAGTAGAAAAGTAGTCTTTTATATATCTTTAAGAC
Source organism: uncultured Methylomarinum sp. (assembly GCA_964654345.1). GTDB lineage: Bacteria > Pseudomonadota > Gammaproteobacteria > Methylococcales > Methylomonadaceae > QPIN01. The sequence goes on along the minus strand of CAZZIX010000040.1, from coordinate 11,127 downwards.
CTAGACTTTGTAGGGCACGTTCATTATTGGCCCAACCTTTTTTCACTTTAACCCAAAGTTGTAAATATACCTTTTGGCCAATTAATTTTTCAATATCTACTCTAGCATCTGAACCGACCTTTTTTAGCATTTCTCCTTGCTTACCAATCACAATATTTTTCTGAGTACTCCGTTCTACCCAGATAACAGCATAAATCTTAGTGATATTGGTTAACTCTTCATATCGTTCAATTTCAACTGTCAAAGAATAGGGCAATTCATCTCCCAAACGTCTTGTTAATTTTTCTCGAATAATCTCAGCAGCTAAAAATCGCTCGGGACGATCAGTTATTTGATCAACAGGGTAGATCAAATCATTTTCTGGCAATAAATTAAACAGTACTTTTTCTAATTTATCTAAATTTGTTTTTTTTAAGGCTGAAATTGGAAGTATTTCTTGAAAAGGATACTTGTCTTTGGCTTTATCAAAAAAAGTTAACAAAGCTTCTTTTTCTTTAACTTTATCCACTTTATTAACAGCTAGAACAACTGGAAGTCCTGCTCGTTCAAGTTTTTTAAAAATCACTTCATCATATTCATGCCATGAAAGACCATCAATTAACCAGACGACAACATCCACACCAAACAGTACATTATCTGCTGTTTTATTGAGATATCGATTTAATGCTTTTTTTTCAACCTTGTGCATTCCGGGGCTATCCATAAATATAATTTGCCCTGCTTCTTTTGTGTTTATGCCAAGAATACGATGTCGTGTAGTTTGTGGTTTTCTTGAAGTAATACTTATCTTTTGACCTAACATATGGTTCATCAATGTCGATTTACCAACATTTGGACGACCAATTAAAGCAACATAACCACAATTCATTTATTTATCATTCTTTTTAATAATTTCTAACATCTTTTCAGCAGCAGATTGCTCGGCTCTTTTCCTTGAAACTCCTGAGCCAATACTTGTCTCATCTATCAAAACTGTTGTACATTTAACACTAAAAGTTTGTGCGTGAGCAGCACCTGACATTTTAACAAGCTCATAAGCTGGCAATTCTTTTTTTCTTGATTGCATTAGTTCTTGTAATTGAGTTTTAGGGTCTTTACTCCAGTTATCAAGGTCTAATGCAGCAAGTTTACTTGAAAATAAGTTTAACACCCAGTCCTCACAAGACCTAACCCCCTGATCCTTAAGCAAAGCCCCCATAATAGCCTCTACTGCATCAGATAAGATTGAATCTCGTCGATAGCCACCACTTTTTAATTCCCCAGAGCCTAAAATCAGATAATCACCTAGCTGATGCTCTCTAGCTAATTCAGCTAAAGAAGTTTGATTAACAAGGCTGGCTCTAAGTCTACTTAACTCACCCTCACTGGCCATTGGAAACATTTCATAAAGTTTATGAGCTATAACAAAACCAAGAATCGAATCACCTAAATATTCCAGCCGTTCGTTATTATTGGCTCCGACACTCCGGTGAGTTAAGGCCATTTTGAACAATAAAGGTTGCTCAAAGGTTAAACCAAGCTTTTTAGCAAGATCTTCTGGTTTTTTGATCACGTACCTTCGCCGGCCTCAAACGATTCATTAAATTCAACTAATACACTTAAATTACCTACAATTTTCTCTACCCTTTCATAGTTAAGTTCAACACTAATGTAATTCACTCGTTTGGTAATATCAAAATCATCTACTTTAATTTTATCCGCATAATTCATATTTAATCGCTTGGCAAGCGACATTCTAACTTCATGCTTGCTCATATTTTCAACGTTACTAAGGTTTTTAACGTCAGTAATCGCAGTAGTGATTTTGTTATGGTTTAAGTAGATAGGACCAATTTTAAAAGCTAAAAGTGTAAAAAAAGCAATTAATCCAAGAATTAACATAATAGTAATAAATGTTAATCCTTTTTGTTTAGTTGTTGAATACGTCATTATATCTCCAAAGTAAAGTTAGTTACTTTGTAAGTTTAGACTATTTCAAGATAGTTCCAATTCGATCAAAACCGATGCCTTTATGTTTCCAATCCCAGCTCATCCAGATAAAAAATGCTTTCCCCACTAAATTTTCTTCTGGCACTGTTCCCCAATATCGACTATCGTTGCTATTATCACGATTATCCCCCATGACAAAATAATGACCTTCGGGCACAACAAAAATACCTTCCACCGAAGGAACGCCTTCCCGAACTAGAATACTATGCTCAACATTCGACAGATTTTCAGTTATATGTTCAGCACCCATCATATTCATACCTTCACCTACCGCTTGATAAGCCCCTAACGAGACTTGTTTTGCCGGCTTTCCATTAATAAGTATTTTTTTCTGGTAATAGGCAACTCTATCCCCTGGCAACCCAACCACTCGTTTTATATAGTCAACTTCTGGTTTTTGGGGAAATCGAAAAACGACAATATCCCCTCTTTCAGGTTGGTTTAATTCAATGATTTTATTATTCAACACAGGAAGTCTAATCCCATAGGTAAATTTATTAACCAAAATAAAATCACCAATCAGTAAGGTTGGCATCATTGAGCCCGAGGGAATTCGGAAAGGCTCTGCAATAAAAGAACGTAAAATTAGAACAATAAATACAATGGGGAAAAATGAGTGTGCATACTCTACAAGCAAAGGCTCTTTTTGTGAGGTCGGATCTATTTTAGACAGCTTTAAAAATAATAAATAGCCGCCCCAAATTATCCCAGTAACTAGGCTTGCTATAACAAGAAAAAATGAAAAATCGTAATCCATATGAATCGCTAAATAATGACAAGGTTAAAAAAAAGATTGTTTTAAAAAGTGGAAAACAATCATTCTTTATTTATTTGTAAAACAGCAAGAAAAGCTTCTTGAGGAATTTCTATACTACCCACTTGCTTCATTCTTTTTTTACCTGCTTTTTGTTTTTCTAACAGTTTTTTCTTTCGCGAAATATCACCGCCATAGCATTTAGCAGTCACATTCTTTCTCATCGCTTTTACTGTTGATCTAGCAATGACCTTAGACCCTATTGCTGCCTGAATTGCAACTTCGTACATTTGTCTGGGAATCAGTTCTTTCATTTTTTCAACCAGATCTCGCCCTCTACTCTGACTAAGATCTTTATGAACTATTACTGATAAAGCATCCACTTTATCACTATTAATTAAAACATCCAATTTAATCAATGCCGCCGGTTCAAAACGAATAAACTCATATTCAAAAGAAGCATAACCACGGCTGACTGATTTCAAACGATCAAAAAAATCAAGCACAACCTCACTCATTGGCAACTCATAGCTTAAAGAAACTTGTCTTCCTGCATATTGCATATTCTTCTGAACACCACGTTTTTCTACACAAAGATTAATAACACCGCCTAAGTATTCTTGCGGCAGCAAAATATTCGCTAATATAATAGGCTCTCTTACTTCCGCAATTGTCCCTGCATCAGGTAGTTTTGCAGGGTTATCAACCATCAAAACTTCACCAGAATGAACTTCAACCTCGTAAACTACAGTTGGCGCAGTGGTAATCAAGTCGATATTATATTCTCTTTCTAATCGTTCTTGAACTATTTCCATATGCAGCATACCCAAAAAACCACAACGAAAACCAAAACCCAGGGCTTGAGAAGTTTCTGGTTCAAAATGTAGAGATGCATCATTAAGACGTAGTTTATCTAACGCTTCCCTCATGTTTCCATAATCATTAGAACTAACAGGATAAAGACCTGCAAAAACTCTTGGCTGTATTTTCTCAAAACCTGCAAGCATTTCATTTGCTGGTTTGTCTGCCAA
>CAZZIX010000040.1:0-7253 GCA_964654345.1 uncultured Methylomarinum sp. | reverse complement strand
TTGGCTGTATTTTCTCAAAACCTGCAAGCATTTCATTTGCTGGTTTGTCTGCCAAAGTAATAGTATCGCCCACTGGAGCACCGTAAATATCCTTAATACCAGCAACAATAAAACCCACCTCCCCTGCTCCTAATACATCTGTTTCTTTTTGTTTAGGCGTGTAAACCCCTATTTTTTCTGCTAAATAAAATTTCCCAGTAGACATCACCATGAGTTTTTGCTTTTTACGCAAACTACCGTTCACAACACGCACTAATGAAACGACACCTAAATAATTATCAAACCAGGAATCAATAATAAGTGCTTGTAATGGGCCATTCTCATCTCCAGTAGGAGGCGGAATTTTTTTCACTAACTGCTCTAACACCCCTTCTACACCTATTCCTGTCTTAGCACTAATTTTAAGTGCTTCATCCGCTGGAATACCGATAACATCTTCAATTTCCGCCATCACCCGTTCAGGCTCGGCTGATGGAAGATCAATTTTATTAAGTACAGGCACTACCTCAAGCCCTTGCTCTATTGCTGTGTAGCAATTTGCAACACTCTGCGCTTCTACTCCTTGTGCTGCATCAACAATCAATAATGCACCTTCACAAGCAGCAAGTGAACGAGAGACTTCATAAGAAAAATCCACATGTCCAGGTGTATCAATAAAATTTAATTGATAGGTTTCTCCATCATCTGCAGTATAGTTAAGCGTGACACTTTGAGCCTTAATCGTAATTCCACGCTCTCTTTCAATATCCATTGAATCAAGAACTTGTGATTCCATTTCTCTTTCAGTCAACCCTCCACAAATCTGAATAAATCTATCTGCAAGCGTTGATTTACCATGATCTATATGTGCAATAATGGAAAAATTTCTTATTTTTTTTTGATCCACAGTCTATTTATTTATTTTTAAAGCCAAAAAAATGGGACTACCTCTACGTTGAATTAAAACAGCGATTGACTGTCCCGTTGGAAGATTCTTAACAATTTTATCAAAACTCGCCAAATCTCGAACAACACTATTCTTTATCCTTAAAATTATATCGCCCTGCTGTATACCGACATCAAAAGCGGCTCCATTTTTAACCTTTTGGATTAATACTCCATTTTCAGGAATTTCTAATTTCTTTCGTTGTGATGCCGATAAGTCAGAGACAATAAGGCCTAATCGATCAAATTTTTTATCAGATTTAACATTGCTTACCAAAGTTTCTTTATTGGGTAATAAACCAATGGCTACTTTAACAGTTTTTTCTTCCCCTTCTCTAATTAGTTTGACATTTACTTTTTTATCTAAAGTTGTCATACCTACTATGGGAGGTAATTCAGCAGATGTATCAATTTCGCGCCCATCAAACTCAATAATAACATCACCTATTTTCAAGCCAGCCTTTTCTGAAGGACTGTCAGCAATAACTCTTGAAACTAATGCTCCATGAGGTCTATCCATATTAAATGATTCTGCTAATTCACGCGTGACATCTTGAATTTGCACGCCTAACCAACCCCGAGAAACACTGCCTTTGGTTTTAATTTGATCCACAACATTCATTGCAACATCAATAGGAATAGAAAAAGACAATCCCATATAACCACCAGAACGGCTATAAATTTGTGAATTTACACCAATAACTTTACCTTCCATGCTAAAAAGTGGCCCCCCAGAATTTCCTGGGTTAATTGCCACATCCGTTTGAATAAAAGGAACATAATTTCCTCCAGGTAAACTTCTACCTTTTGCACTGACAATACCTGCCGTAACTGATTGATCAAAACCAAAAGGTGTGCCTATCGCTAACACCCACTCTCCAACTTGTAATTGATCCGGCGAACCAATTTCTACCACAGGCAAATTCTTTGCATCAATCTTTAACAATGCAATATCAGTGCTTTCATCAGAACCGATCAATTTTGCAACTAATTGCCGCCTGTCTTTCAGTTTTACAATAATTTCATCTGCTCCAACCACGACATGGTGATTGGTTAAAACATGTCCGTCTTCAGAAATAATAAATCCTGAACCTAATGATTTAGAGTCTCTATCTCTTGGCTGTAAACCATTCTCTGGGTTATTTGGATTATTAAAAAAATGTTTAAATAACTCTTCCATTTCAGGTGAAACTCCTTCCGGAAGTTCCTGCCCCCCCCTCGACTCTCCTTGCATTAATTCCGGTGCTTTATGCGAAGTACTAATATTGACGACAGCAGCGCCATTTTCCTTCACCATTTCAGTAAAATCAGGTAACTCTGCGTAACACGTCAAGTTAAAAGTAACTAAAACGATAAATGACCACACATTTCTATTGAGCATACAACCTCCAGGGTAGCACTCGGCTTTGAAAATAAAATAAATTGGGAAACTATTATTTAAGGTAGTTTAGAATCTAGAAACCTGGACGTGTTCCTTTTAGTGAAACCGAATACCTTGTGCAACAAACTGAACTGTTTGTGCAGGAACTTCACCCATGACTGTTATTTGATAATTTTTAATCAAATGAGTAAAGGAATTAATCACACCTAACACTTGAAACCCTTTTGGAACATGACTTGTCTTTATCTCTTTATAAACTGAAATAGAGGAAAACCCATCACTTAATAATAAGTGATCAACTTCCGATTGCTCAGATTTACCGATATTCATACGAGTAAAAAAAGTAACTTTAAAACCTTCTGGTAAATTTTCTAAAATAATATCAGATTGTTCTATAGGGAAAAAATCAGATTGATGTATATGCTTTACCTTTATATTTTTAAACTCGGTTTCAGCATTTATCAATACTGATGGCAGTCCAATCTGTATATCCGTATAAATAACTTGCTCTACTGCAACACCTGATAAATCGTAAATCTCCATCTTTAACGGTAAAAAATGCTGTTTATCCACCCATATTTTTCGTCCATATCGAAAGTTATCTTTTGCTTCAATTGAAATAACCCGCACTGGATGCGTTGCAACTAATTCTTCCTTCCCTAAGGAAATATTATAGGCATCACTCAAAGTAGAAAAGGATGCAGGCAAATTTAAAATAAAAGATTCACTAGAGGGGCGATGATTAACGATGATAGTTTGAGAATCTTTAAGAAAACAACTGACTTTCCCAGAATCTCTAATAACATCCCTAATAGGTGAATTTAAAGAAAGTAATCTTTCTTTTTCTTGACCATTATTAGCTTGATGAAAATATTTCATCGAATCTAGCCGACCATTTTTTACAATAGCAACGGTGCCCTGATAATTTAGGTTTTTCATTGCCTGACTCATTTTTTCAAGCCATTGTATCGCAGTATATTCTGGTTCGTTAGCGAATGCATATGAAATAGAAATAGATAGAACAAGGAGCAATCGAGCTAACACTATAATTAATCCTGACTAACGACGGAAGCGAAAGGTTGAATGTTTACTGAATTATCATAAGCATAAGAATTATCGCTATGTGCTTGCAGATAGGCTTTCAAGCGTTCATGTTGTATTTTCTTATAATCACTCGCAAGCTGATATTCAACTTCATCTTCTTGTGTCGTAGCTTTATCAAGTTCAAGTGATTGTGTTTTAGCTTGAATTGGTTTAGCTACAACAACTTGTTTTGGAACTACTGAAACGCCAGATGTAGCTAAAACATCAGGTGCAATGTTATTTCCAAAGTTTAACTCACTATTTTGAGAAACTAAAACCACCGCCAAAACTGTACAGGCAGCCATAGCCACAGAGGTTTTTTGCCAAAGACCAAATTGCCTTTTTTTAACTTTCTGTTTAGGTATAAGAAAATGAGGTTCCTGATCAATTTCCTGCTTAATCTTCTCTAAAAAGTCAGGTTTAACAGTCACTAAATTATCTTGTTTTAAAACATGCTTCACTGTTTGATATCGAGTCAATTTATTGATTAACTCAGGGTCTTTGCTAATCTTAAGTAATAACTTTTCTTCGTCATAAGAATTTAGGTCATTATCTAAAAATGAAGATATTTTTTGGTTTATTTCTGTATTCATTTATAACAGCCTCTAGTCGAGTAATGGGCTTAACTTCTCATCAATTGCTTCACGAGCTCTAAAAATACGAGACCTCACAGTTCCAACGGGACAATCCATCGTTTGAGCTATTTCTTCATAACTCAATCCTTCAAATTCTCTCAATATTATTGCAGTTTTCATATCTTCAGGTAGATTTTCTATTGCTAAATTAATAGCATTAATAATTTCATCATTTAATAACAAATATTCAGGGGTATCCATTCCTTTTAACTGAGTTGCATTTTCTACTTGCTCAGCATCTTGCACATCAACATGGTAATCTGAATATCGTCTACTTCTAGAAACTAGATAGTTTTTAGCTGTATTGATTGCAATTCGATACAACCAGGTATAAAAAGCACTTTCCCCCCTAAAGTTCCCTAAGGCTCGGTACGCCTTTATAAATGCCTCTTGTGCAACATCCTGTGCTTCACTAGGGTCTTTAATATAGCGATTAACTAACTGGATAATACGATGCTGGTATTTAATGACTAGAAGGTCAAAGGCGGACTTGTCTCCTTGCTGTACCCTCAGCACCAATTCTTTATCTAGCTCTGTATTATTACCTGTTTGTTCTTTCACTTACGTTAAGTTTATGATTGTGTGGACAGAATTAAATCTTATAAGTTCTATGGCATACAAAAAAAATGCGACCGTGTTAAAATTAATTTTATAAAATCAACGTGAATCTCATAAGATTTATCCAACTCAATCTTTTATTATACCCTGAATGACTAAATTAAACGTATATGATGTCCTTATTATTGGTAGTGGTGGCGCTGGTCTAAGTTTAGCATTAAGACTTGCTGATACAACTCAAGTTTTAGTTATTTCTAAAGTTGCCATAAGTTCAGGTAGTACCTATCATGCTCAAGGCGGTATTTCAGCCGTTCTTGATGCAAATGATTCAATTGAATCGCACATTAAAGATACGTTAAAAGCTGGTGCAGGCTTATGTGATTTAGAGGCAGTACGACTCACCGTAGAACAAGGGGAAAAAAATATAGAATGGTTAAAACAACAAGGCGTTGAATTTACCAAAAAAAAAGAAAAAGATGGAAAAATCTCTCTACATTTAAACAGAGAGGGAGGGCATTCCCATCGACGTATTGTTCATACAGATGATGCAACAGGTAAAGCTGTCTCAAAATCTCTTGTTGAGCGGGCACAAGAACATCCCAACATCACTCTCCTTGAAAATCATAATGCTGTTGATTTAATCATCAAAAATAAGCACAAAAAAACAGGTCAATGCGTTCAAGGTGCTTATGTCCTTGACATAATCAATAAAAAAGTAAAATCTATTTCAGCTAAAACTGTTATTTTAGCAACTGGCGGAGCCAGTAAAGTCTATTTATATTCAACTAACCCAGATGTTTCTACTGGTGATGGTATTGCCCTGGCTTGGCGTGCTGGTTGTAGAATCAGTAATATGGAGTTTATGCAATTCCATCCAACTTGTTTGTTTCACCCTAAAGAAAGATCTTTTTTAATTAGTGAAGCAGTAAGAGGAGAAGGTGGAAAACTTCTTCTTCCTGATGGAACTGAATTCATGCATCAATATGACCCACAAAAAGAACTTGCACCTAGAGATATTGTTGCCAGAGCTATAGATAATGAAATAAAAAAACATGGTATTGACTGTGTTTATCTGGATATTAGCCATAAGCCCACTGACTTTATTCAACAACATTTTCCTACTATATATAAACAATGCCTTTCACTAGGAATAGATATTACCCAGCAGCCCATTCCTGTTGTACCTGCCGCTCATTATACCTGCGGAGGCATTATGACAGACTTAAATGCACGTACTGATATACTTGGCCTTTATGCTGTTGGCGAAGTTGCGAGCACAGGATTACATGGTGCTAATAGAATGGCAAGCAACTCATTACTTGAATGTCTGGTATTTGCGGAAAGAGCTGCAAATGATTTATCCGAAACATTATCTCAGTTACCTGATCCAGAACCTGCGCCTGAATGGGATGAATCCAAAGTTAGTGATTCTGATGAAGAGGTTGTTGTATCTCATAACTGGGATGAATTAAGGCACTTTATGTGGAATTACGTTGGTATTGTTCGAACCAACAAACGTTTAAACCGAGCCATGCATCGTATTGAAATTCTTAAACAAGAAATTGCTGAATATTATGGTAATTTTAGAGTAACTAGCGACTTGCTTGAGCTAAGAAACCTTGTAATAGTTGCCGAATTAATTATTCGTAGTGCTTTATTGCGTAAGGAAAGCAGAGGATTACATTACACTCAAGACTATCCAGAAACTAATGATAACAAAGAAGTAGAAAACACTATTCTATATCCAGTTATCAAACGATGGACACAAGAGAATCAGCAGAAATAAGCTTTTCGCAATTCACTCTGAATCTTATAAATATTAACTATTAAAATACTTACTATAAAAAATGCCTTTATCTGCCTTTCTTCAAAAAGCAAAAAACAATGAATCTCTACAATTTGATAAAACAATAAAGATCATCACTAAAAACTATAATTACCAACCGACTGAATTTTCTAATGGCTTAGATAACGAAAAAGTTATTAATGCTGCTGGTATAAATGAAGGCTCCTGCAAGATTTTTTCTTTTGCTAAATTAAATCAATTAGACCAGCAACAAACACTTAATTTATTTGGAGATTTTTACCATAAAGAAGTATTGTCAGAACCTACTGGAACGAGCCACCAAAATATCAGAAACTTTATGCGCTTTGGGTGGGAAGGTATTAATTTTTCTCAACAAGCATTAACACTTAAAGAATTACCGTAAGTTAGACAGCCATCACGTTAGTAACCCATTCAATATATTCAAATATTGCTCGTTTAACTTCCCTTATGGAAGCCTATACTTTTGGTGCTGATATTCATACTAGAAAGTTGCTTGCGCGTTAATCACCTAACCATCCATAACGGAAACGTACCGCCAATTGTTGTTGCAGTAGTAAGCAATATAGGCCGCAATCTTCGATGAGCCGCTGCTATAATCGCCTCCACCGCATTACGTCCAGTTTCCAGTTCAATCTGTATCCGGTTTTGGTATATTCTATCTCGTTGATAGTAGCTCAACAACGACTACGCAAAGAAAGTTGGGTTAACGGTAAAGCCGTTAGCCCAACCCCAAGAAATAACACATTGATTTATAGATCTTTACTTTTATTATTTATTTTATTCAATGGAGAATTACTAGGATAAGGCACCTTCCCTGCCGGCACGACTTTTGAAGCATTTTCTA
>CAZZIX010000039.1:5447-14930 GCA_964654345.1 uncultured Methylomarinum sp. | reverse complement strand
GTACTTCAGTTGACTTTATGTTCAATATAAATAATTTCTAAAATGAAATATTTAGCAAAAAAAATAGTGTGATTGAAAAAGAAGGTATTACTTCATTAATGTTTTCTAGCAAGAAAGAATTTATTCTGAAAATAACTATTTGTTGACGCTAGAATATGAATCAATAAAGACCTGTGTAATTTTATGCCTTTAAAGAACTAGCACTTCATGTTTTTTTATGTCAGGCATAAAAAAACCAGCTAATATGCTGGTTTATCAAAACTTATATGGTGGGTCGCGACGGATTCGAACCGTCGACCATCGCATTAAAAGTGCGGTGCTCTACCAACTGAGCTAGCGACCCAACAAAGATTAACAATTATAGCAATATTTTAAGGTTTGGCAAGGTTTTTTTACATAACAAAAACAAAAAAATGTAATGGTTTAATAAGCAAATCTTTATCTTTTAAACTGCTGTTCCTACTTGTAGGATTTCAAACCAATCTAGAAAACGATTGACATCATCACCTTTAAACATTCGACCATGTTGTGGTGCTAAAATATCAATATCTAACTCTCTTACTCTATCAATCCAAACTTTTTTTGCTTGATTTGAAGGCATCCATCGTTGATGAAAAAACCTCATTTTTTCAATATGTAAATCAAAATTTTCAACAAACATGGGTGAACCTGGCTCTTCCAAAGCAGCACCAACATCGCCAGACATTAAGATTTTAGCTTGAGGGTCATAAATATTAAAATTAGCGGATGAATGCATATAATGTGCAGGGATTATTTGTAATTCCACTTCATCTAAATTTATTGTACCTCCATTATCACTGATAGGAACATATTCAATGGATTCGCAGCCAAAGTGTTTAATAAACCCTTCCCATAAGTCTGATGCATGTAATTTTGCATTGGGTAATGCTTGGTCCCACAGTCCTAATGATGAAATAATATCTGGATCTTGATGTGATGCAAATAAATCAGTAATTTGATCTGCCGGTGCATAGTGAAGCACTGCAGCAAGCATGGGTGAAAATAGTTCAACACCCCCTGGATCTATTAGTAAACTTCTTTTTGCTGTTCTAACCATATACTGGTTAGTATCTATAATATTATCAGGCTTATTTTCATCACGGCCAAACATAATCCATTGATACGATCCTTCGTAAATATTTGTCATCTTCATTTATTATAATCCTCTTAACATAAGAAATAAGCGTCTTTTTTAATTAATCAGTTTGCTCAACTATTGATAAAGCACTTCGACATCTTTGTACATTATCATGGATAATCTGTGCAGCATTATCCACGCTCTCTGCAACTGCTTGCAGGCTTTGGAGATACTCACCTGCTTGTGATGCTTCGATACGTGAATTTGCAGCTATCACGCGAGCAGCTCTTGCAGGATGCATGACTTCTTCTAATTGATCTAAAAGTTGTGTGATATTCATTTTGAAGTCCCTCTTACATTTGTCCATTTTTATCTGAGCATTAAGTATGGGCTGTTCAATAGAATTAATATAAGCAGCATCATTTGATAACTTTTCCACTAACTTTAACTGAGTATAGACATTTGTCGTTCTGTAGTTATTGACTGTCAATTGATACAATTCAATTGCATGTTCATTAACATCTGTCACAAGTGCAATCGTTTCTTTTGCTAGTTCATTAATAAAATCAGTTATTGGCTGAAATCCTTTGGCTTTTTCCCCCGCTCTAAATGCAATCGCCTTTGCATTTGCGGCAGCTAATGAAATTTCTTTCGCCACATCCATAACTGCATTCAGCTCAGCAGCAATGGAAGCCACTGCAACAAATTGAGATTTTGTTTGACCCTTACACATATTAATTCTATTTAAAATATTGTTGTATTTAAAGTTTAGAACAATTTGATGTTTTTACTAGTTTTTTATGGAACCTCTGATTAAGTTGGTTATAATTTAGCGCAGAAAAAACTGTCGCTATTTTCACGAAGTGAGACGTAATAGTCACTCTATTGCGCCGATCTTCGTGGGAAATATCGGCAGTTTTAGCAAGCTAAAAATAATTGGACTTGATCAGAGGCTCCTTATACAACTGAATTGTTTATTTTTTACAAAAATAGAATAGACTTCGCGCGGTCACGGATGAGGAATTTATAGCGAGTTGATTTTTGTCGATAGCAATGACTGTATGGACACAGGAGGTAGAGTAACGCATGGAGCAAGCCGAGGCGCTGAAAGGGCATAGCTATCTGCAACCATTTTAGCAACGCAGCCTATCGGTAAAAATCGACCGATAGAAATCCGCATCCGTGACTACAAGAAGTATAGAGATTTTGAGAATTATTGATAACGGGTTGGGTCGGTTATTTTCGCATCTTGAAAGCCACTAGCCCTAAGTCTACAAGCTTCACAAACACCACAAGCACGGCCTTCTATATCTGCTGCATAGCAGGAAACGGTTTGTTTGTAGTCAATACCTAGTTCTGTTCCTAGCTTAATAATGTCTGACTTACTCAATTTTATGAGAGGCGCATGTATTTTAATTTTTTCGCCTTCTACCCCGGCTTTTGTAGCAACATTGGCTAATTTTTGAAATGATTCAATAAATTCAGGTCTACAATCAGGGTAGCCAGAATAATCGACGGCATTGACCCCAATAAAAATATCATGCAAACCTAAAACTTCAGCCCAGCCAAGTGCAAATGATAAAAAAACAGTGTTTCTAGCGGGTACATAGGTTACAGGTATCCCTTTTTGTGGACTTTCAGGAATTGAAATATGCTCATCTGTTAATGCTGAACCACCTATTGATCCAAACCCAAGCTCGATCACCTTATACATAGAAACTTGGTAATATTTAGCAATCTTTTTTGCCGCAATTAATTCTGCATTATGCCGTTGACCATAGTCAAAACTCAAAGCATAACATTGGTAACCTTGTTTTATTGCTTGGGCTAATACGGTGATTGAGTCTAATCCCCCAGATAACAGAATTATTGCTTTTTTTTGCATCTTATTTTATTTACCAGGTGTATCATCCCAAAGGTATTTATGTAATTGAATTTGAAACCTTACGGGCAAATTATCTTGAATAATATTTTCTGCCAATTCTGTAGGGTTCATTTTACCCATGACAGGTGAAAACAATATTTGACAGCGAGCAGATAAATCATATTTTTTGATAATAGATTTTGACCATTCATAATCAACGCTGTCGGCAATTACAAATTTGACTTGATCTTTCATTGTTAAAAAATCAATATTTTGATATAAATTTTTGTCCATTTCATCAGAACTAGGTGTTTTTAAATCCATCACTTTCACCACTCTCTGATCTACGTTAGATATATCTAACGCCCCACTAGTTTCTAATGAAACTTCATACCCTTTATCAACAAGTAAGACCAAAAGCTCATGACATTCCGTTTGAGCCAAAGGTTCACCTCCTGTTACGGTGACATATCTAGCTTTGTACTTATCGACTTTATCAATAATTGTTGATAAAGTCTGTTTTACCCCGCCAGAAAAGGCATAAGCGGTATCACAATATGAGCACCTGAGGGGACAACCCGTTAATCGAATAAAAACAGTCGGAAAACCAACTGTGGCACTCTCTCCCTGTAAAGAATAAAAAATTTCGGTAATTTTTAATGCTTTACTCACTAAGGGCCTAAGGTTTCCATTTGTAATAATTTCTTTTTCGCAAGATGTGCTGCTGTTGAATCTGGATAACTAACAGATATTTTTGTCAAATAATCGCGAGCACTTACCTTGTTATTTTGTTCTAATTCTATATATCCAAGTTTGAGCAAAGCATCAGGTACTTTAGGGCTCCTGCCATAATGACTGATCACTTTTGCGAATGCGCGTTTTGCCGCTGATATATTATTGGTTACCTTATAGGCTTCGCCTAACCAATATTGTGATTTACTAGCATATTTACCATCGGGATATTCATTCAAAAGCCCCTTAAATTTTTCTATAGCTTTAGTATTATGTCCATTTCTAAGCATTTCATAAGCAGAAAAGTACATTTTCTTTTGATTATCGACAGGTTCAGGTTTATTACTAACTTTATCAATCCGTTTAGGAACATTAGCCAGAGGTGGCGCGGTGGTAGGAGTTTTGGCAATATTTTTATCTTCCGGAAAGTGCCTATTTGTCATCCGGTTACTAGATGATACTGCATGGCGCTTTTTATCTTGTGCAACACCTGATACTCCAGTATTTTTAGTGCCTCCTAATGCCGCTACTCTAGATCTTGTTTTGTTATTGTAGCTAGATGCTTCTTGCATACGATTATCTAAATCAGAATAGATATTATTTTGTCGTTTTTCTAACTCTCTAATCGTTTGTGACTGTTCTTCTACTAGTCCTCTTAGTTGTTGTAGTTCAAGCTGCATTTGTTCTAATCTGCCAAATATTTCATACATAGCATTATTAGAAGGCTGTGCAGATGAACCTTTAGAATAGGTTGAATTATCTATCACAGGCGCTAAAGGACGCGACTCTGCATACACACTTGAATAAACACACAACAAAAAAACAAACGATTTTCTCATTTATTTCCCCTGATAAACAACTTCAACTCTACGGTTTAACTGCCACGATGTTTCATCCATTCCATCTGAATCAGGCTTTTCTTCACCGTAACTAACAATTTCTAACTGCCTACTATTAACACCTTGCATTTTCATCATTCTTGCAATTGATTTTGCACGCTGTTCTCCCAATGCAATATTGTATTCTCTTGAGCCTCTTTCATCCGCATGACCTTCAAGAATAACATTTCGGGAAGGATGATTTTTCAAATACTCAGAGTGTGCAGCAACCACTTGTACAAATTCTGGCTTGATTTGGCTACTATCATATCTAAAATAGATAATCCCTTTTGATAAAGGGTTATTTGGGTCTCTAAATTCAGGCCCTAACCCTAAAGCATCAACATTTGCATTGTTGCCAAACTCTTCTCCTCCAAGTAATGATCCATCTGAATAACCACTAGTTGAAGCATCTGCATCAGCCCCATTTAACAATCCTTCTTTTTTCTCTTCTGTAGAGCTACATCCAGACAGAATACTTGCGCATATTACACAAAATAAAATTATTTTATTTAAACTCATTTGAAACCCCACTAAACACTATATTAATAAACAAAAGGATGCGGCTTTCTTTCCACATCCAAATAATAAAAAACTGATTTTTTATGGTGACCAGGCTGGTTCTCTTACTTCCCCTTTATTAAAAGCAAGATTACGTTGCATTCTACCATCAATAGAAACAGCTGAAAGCACATGTTGTCTGCCTTTTCTTGAGGCATATAAAATCATCTCTCCATTTGGAGAAAAACTAGGTGATTCATCATATCTACCAGCAGTTAACACATCAATGCTGCGAGAAGCCAAATCCATTACAGCTATTCTGTAATCACCGCTATTTGCATGAACCATTGCAATGTTTTTTCCATCAGCAGAGAATCGTCCTCTTGCATTATAATCACCTTCAAACGTTATCCGTCTTGATTGGCCTCCAAAACTTGGAACTGTATATAACTGAGGTTTCCCTCCTCGATCAGAAGTATAAACAATCATCTTTCCGTCTGGTGACCAGGAAGGTTCTGTATCAATTCCATAGCTTTTGGTTAATTTAAAAAGAGATTTATCTATTAAATTTAAAATATAAATATCTGTACTCCCATCTTTAGACAGTGTGAGCGCTAATTGTGTTCCATCAGGAGAAAAAGAGGGTGCTCCATTTATACCTGGATAAGAGGCAACTTTTATTCTTTTTTTATTGGAAAGTGTTTGAATATAGATTGCTGAGCGCTTATTTTCAAAAGAAACATAGGCGATTTTTTTCCCATCAGGAGACCAGGCTGGAGACATTAAAGGTTCTTTTGATGAGGTAATTCGTCTTGGTCTGGACCCATCGGCATCAGCAATAATCAACTCATACAATTTCTGCTTCTTTGATAGAGCTGTTGTCGTAATATAAGCAAGACGCGAACTAAAAATACCTTTCTTTCCTGTTAATTTTTCATAAATCTTATCACTAATACTGTGCGCAGCTTTTCTTAAATTTTGTTTTGAAGCTGAAAATCGATAACCTAAATTCTGCTCACCTTTGTAAACATTAAATAATTGAAATTGTATTTGATACTGACCTTGTGAGACCTCATTAACTTTACCAATCACCATGTATTCCTGACCTAATGCCTGCCAGTTTCTAAACCTGATTTGATCTGCTTTTGTAGGCGTAGTCAGCATATCTCTTCTTGATAGCGTTTTAAAGACGCCACTGCTATCTAAATCAGCATTAATAATCGTAGCTATATCCAAGGGTGCTTTCATAGCCGGACCTTGCCAGCCAAAAGGGACTATTGCAACAGGAACCGTTCCTTCAATTCCTTTTGTTATTTTTATTGTTAATTTAGCTAAAGATGAAGGGGCATAAAACCCAACCAAACTAACTAATAAAATTGTTCTTAAAAAAATATACATAACTTTACTTAACTTATGGGTTAATAATTATTCTGGCACAAATTCAAATTCAAATTCTCTCAAATTTAAATCTCTGTTCTTGGGCATAGAAAACGGAGCAGCTTTACGGACTGCATTTTCAGCAGACCTGTCAAAAACATCATCACCACTACTTATAGGAATAGAAACGCTATCTAAATTGCCACTTGGACTTAATTTAACGTTTAAAAAACAACTCATTCCTTTAATTGCAGTTAGAGGCCTTATCCATTTACTATTAACTTTTTTCGTAATCGCAACTGAGAAAGAAATTGTTGCCAACCTATTCTCTTCTTCTATTGCCGCTTTTTGCTCTCTATCCCATTCAGCATCCATTTCAGCTTCAGATTCAGCTTTTTGTTTAGCTGCTTTTTGTTTTTTAGCTTTTTGAGCTGCTACTCGCTTTTTTTCTTCAGCTTTTCGTAAATCATCCTGCCGTTTTTTTTCTTCTTTTTGTTTTTTAATTTTAGCTTGGCGAGCGGCCTCTTCAGCTTTTTCTTTTTTTGCTTTTGCTTTTTTTACTTTTTCCTCTTTCGCTCTTTCTTTACGCTGTTTTTCTAATTTTTTTTCTTGTAACTCATTTTCGTTTCGTCGTTTTTCTAAGTCTTGAGCTTTTTTCTCTTCATTTTTTCTTTTTTCTTTAGCGTCCTGAAATAGCTCTTCTTCTTTTTTTCTCTTGTCTTCTATTTCCTGCTGTTTTTTATTTTGCGCAATTTTTTTATTTTTCTCGTTAGTCTTTAGCCGCTTAGATTCGGCCATTACTGTTTCTTCATCCAAGACAGTTGCTTCAATAATTTCAGGGGGTGGCTTTATTTCTATCACCTCATCTTTAATAAAATAACTATATCCAAACATTGCAACAATAGCTAGATGTAGTGTAATAGCAAAAATAAAAGGGAGTGAAAGTTTTGTTTTTGTACTCATAGTTAGTTAATCAGCCGGACTTGTCATTAACCCAACACTTGGAACACCTGCATCTTTTAAACTAGCCATCGCTGTGACTACTTTTCCATATGAAACTGCATGGTCACCTCTAATAAAAACTTGCGTTTTAGGTTTGTTTCTTAGCACTGCAGCAACTCTAACCAGTAAAGTCTGAGAACTCACTGGATCATCGTCTTGCCCCCCAATATCAATAAAATACTGGCCTTCTTTATCAATTGAAACAATAACAGGAGGCTCATTTTTTTGTTCAACAGGACTCGCCACAGCTTGAGGCAAATCAACTTCAACGCCATTTTGAACCAAAGGTGCTGTTATCATAAAAATAATAAGTAAAACGAATGTCACATCAATGTAAGGCACTACATTGATTTCTGCCATTGGTTTTCTCTTTTTTATTCGATGCCCCATTACTTATGTGCCTGTCTTTGTAATAAGACAACAAACTCATCTAAAAAAAGTTCATAGCGTCCTGTTAGCCTATCTAAACGTGTAGAAAAACGGTTGTAGGCAACAACAGCTGGTATGGCTGCAAATAAACCGATCGCTGTTGCTATTAATGCTTCGGCTATACCTGGAGCAACATTAGCCAAGGTTGCATTTTTTACATCCCCCAAAGCCATAAACGAATTCATAATCCCCCAAACTGTACCAAAAAGTCCAATATAAGGACTAATAGAACCCACTGTCGCTAGAAAGGGTAATGATTCATCTAATCGGTCTAACTCTCGATTCAGCTCTATTCGCATGACTCTTTGTGCACTTTCTACTTGAATCTCAGGGGCTACCCCTTCTTTTTGCGACATCCTGGAAAATTCTTTGTAACCCGCTAAAAATATTTTTTCTATCCCTTCTGGAGTAAAATTACTTGCAGATAATTTTTTATACAATTTTGTCAGGTCAGTGCCTGACCAAAATTCATCTTCAAAATCATCGGCAACAAAAAATGCTTGTTTAAGCTCTTTTTTTTTGGAAAAAATAAAAGTCCAGGAAATTACGGACGCACTAAGTAAAGTAACCATAACAAATTGCACAACAAAGCTGGCATTTGTAACTAGGTGAAATATAGATAAATCGTCGTTAGTCATTTGTTAGTTTTTCCAATATAAAATCTGGGATTATTTTGGGTTTCATGCTATTTACGTCCAAACTAGCAATTCGAATATCGCCTTTACACACTACATCTTCATTTCGAGTAATCACTTGTTCAAAATTAAGGCTGACTTTTTTTGCCATTACTATTTTTGTACTTACTATCAGGCTATCATTGAATCTAGCTGACTTTAAATAATCAATTTGAACTGATCTGACCACAAAAATCAAGCGTTGTTCCGTAATCAACTGATCTTGTTCAAAACCAGAGTATCGTAACATTTCAGTTCTTGCTCGTTCAAAAAATTTTAAATAATTTGCATAAAAAACCACACCGCCTGCATCCGTGTCCTCATAATAAACTCTAATAGGCCATTGAAAATCGCTCATTGAAAAAGATCGTCCATTTCAGGGTCTTTTTCTGGAGCTTTCAGTCCAAAGTGCAAATAGGCTTTTTGCGTAACAACCCTTCCCCTTGGTGTGCGCATAATAAATCCTTGTTGTAATAAATAGGGTTCAAGTACATCCTCTATTGTTCCTCGTTCTTCACTAATAGCAGCGGATAAGGTATCCAGACCTACTGGGCCACCTTCAAACTTATCAATCATTATTCTTAATAATTTACGGTCTAAGGAATCAAAACCGTTATTATCAATTTTCAGCATATTTAAGGCTTGCGTGGCTATTTCACTTGATACAATCCCATCACTTTTTACTTCTGCAAAATCGCGGACTCTTCTTAATAAGCGATTAGCAATCCGAGGTGTACCTCTAGATCTTTTAGCAATTTCATGCGCGCCAGTTGATTCAACTTTAATCCCCAGTACTTTTGCCGAACGATTGACAATGGTTGCCAATTCATCGACTGAATAAAATTCTAAGCGTTGGACAATACCAAAACGATCTCTTAATGGAGAAGTGAGTAATCCAGCACGAGTCGTTGCACCAACAAGTGTAAA
>CAZZIX010000039.1:4180-5347 GCA_964654345.1 uncultured Methylomarinum sp. | reverse complement strand
CGTAATTCCGTCTGTCCGACATAATCATCTAATCGTTTGGGTCGTATAGCTCGGTCTTGACGTTCCTCATCCATTGAGCTTGTTGCAGTGATTAGCCTGTCACTTTCTATCATTTACTGGCAACCCATTGCAACGCAAGTCTTATAATTTCTTCACAACTTTTATTTTCTACTGAAACATTTTGCACCATTTTGCTCGCATCTTGCGATTTATAACCTAAAGCACATAAAGCACTGATTGCTTCTTGTTTTGGATTAGAGATTGTTTGAGTTGCTCTACTTTGCTCTGATGAATTATCCGTACTCTCTTTGATGTCTGGCAACCTGTCCCGCATTTCTATAATGAGTCGTTCAGCCGTTTTTTTACCAACACCCGGCAAACGAACTAACGCTTGCACATCACTATCATGTATACAACGATGAAATTCTTCCGCACTTTGTCCAGAAAGAATGGTTAAAGCTAGTTTAGGCCCTACACCATTTACTTTTATTAAAGTTCTAAACATCAGACGGTCTGATTCTGTCGAAAATGCAAATAATATATGGGCATCTTCTCTAACCACCAAATGTGTATGTAACAGCAGCTCTTCCCCTAGCTCAGGTAGATCATAAAAAGTGGTCATCGGGGCTTCTACTTCATAACCAACGCCCTGAACATCAACAACTAGTTGTGGTGGTGTTTTTGAAACTAATTTTCCGCGAATAAACCCTATCATAGCCCTGCTTTTTTTAGTCTTTGTTCAGTTTGTTGATAGTGGGAATGACAGAGACTAATGCCCAGAGCATCACTTGCATCAATTTGTAATTCACCTTGTATGCTGAGTAAAATTTTTACCATATGCTGTACTTGAGATTTATCGGCTCCACCCTTCCCTACTAACGCCTGCTTTACTTGTCTGGCAGCATATTCTGAAACAGGTAAACCAGCAACCATAGACGCACAAATTGCAGCACCTCTTGCTTGACCTAGTTTTAAAGCAGAATCTGCATTTTTATGCATAAATACTTGTTCTATTGCCATTTCTTCGGGTTGATAAAGAGCAATAACCTCGGTAACACCATCAAATATCTGTTTTAATCGTTCAGGAAATGAGTCTGCTTTTACTCGTATACTGCCACTCGCGATATATTGATAACTACCACGATTTGTTTCCTCAATTATCCCGTA
>CAZZIX010000039.1:0-4080 GCA_964654345.1 uncultured Methylomarinum sp. | reverse complement strand
AGTTCTATTTTATTTTCTGCATCCATGGTTATTTCAGCACTTTCAGGCTCAAATCCAGCTGCAACCAACACTTCTTTGATTGATAAATAATCATCAGGTGAAGTCATTACATCAACTGATCCATCATCATGAGTAATAATATCTTCAGCACCTGCTTCCATAGCGACTTCCATCACTGCATCTTCATCAACAGAGTTAGAATAACTGATAATACCGGTTTTATTAAACATGAATGAAACTGAGCCATCAGTCCCTAAATTACCACCAGCTTTAGATAAAGCGTGCCTTACTTCACCCACAGTACGATTACGATTATCGGTTAAACAATCAACCATAATTGCAGTTCCGCCTGGCCCATATCCTTCATAACGGACTTCTTCGTAGTTAATCCCTTCCATTGCGCCAGTGGCTTTTTTTATGGTGTTGTCAATGGTGTCCCTTTTCATATTTGCACCCAATGCTTTATCAATCACTGAGCGTAAACTTGGGTTATTTGCGGGGTCTCCACCGCCTGTTTTTGCAGCAACAGAAATTTCACGAATTATTTTAGTGAAAATTTTACCGCGTTTAGCATCCTGAGCTCCTTTACGATGCTTAATATTTGCCCATTTACTATGTCCTGCCATCTTAAAATCTCTCTACTACAAATTTATGAAAACCTTGCCGGATTACGCTATCGCTTATCCAACCTACATAACTAAACCAAATGAGGTAGTACTGCCATCAATGAAGTCTCATTAACAAAAACATCTGCTTGCTCAACAACAATATCTCTTTTCATTACACCACCAAAACCAATCACAGTAGCACCTGCTTGTTTGGCTTCCAAGTCAGTCTTGCCATCACCTATCATTGCCATGGAATATCCTTGTTTTTGTATCGACTGACAAATAACGGCTTTACCTCCCGTTCTAGCAAGAGGTGATTGCTGATCAAAATCTTTAAAACTTCCATCTACATTGAAAAGGACATCAACTGCATGCACATGGTCAGCAGGTATCCCCAACTTTTCCGCTAATGGCAATATAGCCTGCCGAAGTCCGCCACTAATAATATGAACCAGCTTCCCTTGAGTCAGTAAAGTACTAAAAACCTCTTCAACACCTTCAACCATCTCAGCAATATACAAATCTGCCAAACTAGTGATCTGTGCTTTATCAGGTTTAATTAATGATAAACGTTTTCCATAGACATCTTCTAAAGCTAAAGTACCATTCATCGCAGCATTTGTTAATGTGACTAGTTCATCATATAAACCAGATTGTCTACCTAATTCATCAATCCCTTCAATCTTACTTAACGTGCTATCGCAATCAAAGCAGACTATTTCAAAGCTCATAAATTAATCTGAATGGCACAATTTACAAAGGAAAGGTCTCTTACTTTTTCTAGTATCTCATCAGGCAAAGGACCAGAAACACTAATCACAGCCATGGCTTTATCATTAGAATCAGGCACACCCACTTGCATTCTTGAAATATTGATATTAGATTCACCTAAAATAGAACTAATGGCAGAGATAACACCGGGTTTATCGTTATGTTCAGTCACTAACATAGTTCCTTCTGGCACTACTTCAATCTCAAATTGATTGACGTTAACAATACGAGGATGGCGATCACCTAATAAGGTTCCAACAACTGAAACTATTTTATTTTCACAGACCCCTACTAATTTGACTAAGGAAACGTAACCTTCTGTTTCTTCAGTTTTAGACTCAACTAAAGAAATGCCCTGTTTTTTGGCAATATTTTCAGCATTAACACTGTTTACAGGTGTAGACATTTGTCCGGCAAAAATACCCACTAACGCTTCGACAGATACTGGCCTAACTTCTGCTTCTGCAGCCTTACCGAATAAAGAGACTTCCAATGTTTTGATTGGCTCACCGGCTAAATCAACCAGCATTTTACCCATCACATTAGCCAACATCATAAATGGACGTGATTTTTTTAATTCTTCTGCTGAAATTTTGGTCGATAGATTTAAAGCATTAATTGCTTCACCTGTTTTTAAATAAGCAACAGCTTGTCTTGCAATCTCAACACTTACTGCAACCTGAGCTTCACGTGTAGAAGCCCCTAAATGAGGTGTAAAAGAAATATTATCCAGCTGAAACAAAGGTGAATTTTTGGGTGGTTCTTGCTCATAAACATCTAATGCTGCTTTCGCAATTTCACCATTTTTAAGCGCATCATATAACGCTACTTCATCAACCAAACCACCACGAGCACAGTTAATTAGCATGGCAGTTTTCTTCATTGCTTTTAATTGCTCAGCACCTATAATACCTCGGGTTTTTTCAATCATCGGGCAATGTAATGTCAGATAATCTGCTTCTTTTACCAAGGTATCTAAATCAACTGACTGTGCACCACATTCTTCAAAAATTTCCGGGGTGACAAAGGGATCATAGGCTATCACTCGCATACCCAATCCAACGGCACGTTTTGCTGCTAATCGACCAATCGTACCAAAACCTAAAATAGCAAAGGTTTTATGATTTATTTCTGCTCCAACCAGTTTAGCTCGTTCCCATTTTCCTGCTCTTACAGAAACACTGGCTTCTGGTAAGTTACGGCTTAAAGAAAACATATGTGCAATTGCTAGTTCGGCAGTAGTCGTTGCATTTGCATCAGGTGTATTCATAACTATCACACCCTGCTCAGTTGCAGCAGGAATATCAACATTATCTACGCCAATACCAGCACGACCCACCACTTTTAAATTAGTTGCTGCTTGTAAAACTCTTTGTGTAACTTTAGTATCACTTCTAATTAATAAGGCATCAAAATCACCCACAATTTCACAAAGTTCATCCTCATTCATCCCCACTTGAATGTGAACCTGAATATCAGTCTGCTCATTTAAAAAGTTAATGCCATCATCGGCTAATTTATCGGAAACAAGAATCTTTTTCATGCTTTTTGGGGTAGTTTAAGAATTTATTAAGTAAAACCGTATAGTTTATCAGCTTTGGATAAATTCTAATAATTCTTAGTAAAAAGAATGAATAATAAATCCGGCTCATTTACTTTTAAATATTTATAAAATAAATCATAATTCTTATAAACCAAGATAAGCTAATGATTTTATTTCTGATTATTGAATAATTTCCTGACCCTTAATTAGATGATAATCTATGAGTATAGTTTCTGCACGTTGTACTATAGTTATATTTTTGACACTCATGTAAATAAAATTAAAATGAATTTAAAGATTAATATAAGAATTATTATAGTTTTTTTTGCAATAAGCATTTTTAGTGGATGTGTTCATAATGGGAAAGGAGTTAAGCAAAACGATAAAAAAGCAGTCAATTGGTATCGTAAAGCTGCTGAGCAAGGAGTGGCTGATGGTCAAGTACATTTAGGCAATATATATCATAAGGGAAAAGGAGTTGACCAAAATAATAAAGAAGCAGTCAAATGGCTTCGTAAAGCAGCTGAACAGGGAAATGCTCACGGCCAAATTAATTTAGGCACCCTGTATCTTGATGGAAAGGGAGTCGAACAAAGCGATAAAGAAGCAGTCAAATGGTTTCGTAAAGCTGCTGAGCAAGGAAAGGCTGCTGGCCAAGTACATTTAGGCTATATGTATCATAAGGGAAAAGGAGTTGACCAAAATAATAAAGAAGCAGTCAAATGGCTTCGTAAAGCAGCTGAACAGGGGGATGCTGTCAGCCAAAAAAGTTTAGGCATCCTGTATCTTAATGGAAAGGGAGTCGAACAAAGTGATAAAGAAGCAGTCAAATGGTTTCGTAAAGCTGCTGAACAGGGAAATGCTTTCAGCCAAAATAGTTTAGGCTCCCTATATCTTGATGGAAAGGGAGTCGAACAAAGCGATAAAGAAGCAGTCAAATGGTTTCGTAAAGCTGCTGAGCAAGGAAAGGCTGCTGGCCAAGTACATTTAGGCTATATGTATCATAAGGGAAAAGGAGTTGACCAAAATGATAAAGAAGCAGTCAAATGGCTTCGTAAAGCTGCTGAACAGGAAAATGCTTTCAGCCAAAAAAGTTTAGGCATCCTGTATCTTAAGGGAAAGGGAGTCGAACAAAGTGATAAAGAAGCCGTCAAATGG
>CAZZIX010000038.1:0-15051 GCA_964654345.1 uncultured Methylomarinum sp. | reverse complement strand
GAATTTGAAGACCGTTTGGTGGAATATATTTAAAAGTGCAGTTACACAGAATTATTTATAGTCTCTGCGATTTAACAAAATAGAGAATATAAGCTTAGCTTTATACGACAATGCGCTGAGTTTGGATCGTGTTTTAGACTACCAAGGTATTAGCATTGAACAGCCCTGCCCTCAAGTGCACTTCCCTTGATTAAAGTATGTATAATTTAGGCCTTAGTATTTTTCATATCTATAAGCCTGAAGAATTAATCTGAAAACTTGATTTGCAAAGACCTTTTTCCTTATTCCGCTCTTTATCCTCAGTTGGACTATTATTCAGGGTTGAATAATATCGTTCAGATTGCATTTCAATTAAACGAGAACGAGTTCGATTAAAATTAAAATCGTCAAAATATAGCTGCTCTATAGGTACTTCCATTGTACAAATCAATTTCACTTTCTGCTCATACAAAGCATCAATTAAAGTAACAAACCTTCTTATTTGATCCTTTATTTCTAATGAAAAAATGGGTATACCAGCTATAAATATTATTTTAAATTCTGTAGCTAACTCTAAATAATCAGCAGGCCCTAAATTTCTTTCGCATAGTTCATTAAATGATGAATATAAAATATCACCATGAACCTTTGAAAAGGTAACGTTTCTACCTTTAACAACTAAGGTTTTTGTCTCTGTATCTCCATTATTCGTCAACTCATTAAATCTTTGCTGTAAAAATTTAGCGCCTGAGCCATCAGAATTTATATAAAAGACTGTCTTTATTGACTTAAAATAAGAAAGTCTATAGTCTTCTTTAGCTACTAGTTCAACTACTTCGGAAGTTTCTTTTATTAAATCTATAAATGGTAAAAACAAAACTCTTTGTAATCCATTTTTATATAAATCATCGGGGTGATAGTTAGAAGTTGCGACAAAAACAACACCTTGATTAATCAGATGGTTAAACAGCCTAGCTAGCAACATAGCATCTGCAATATCAGTCACCTGAAATTCATCAAAACATAAAAGTAATGATTCTTTTCTTATCTTCTTAGCTAAAAAAAGTAATGAATCTCCCTCGTTTTTCTTCCGCAATTGATGCAGAGCTTCATGGATTTCTTGCATGAATGCATGAAAATGAACTCTACGTTTTTTTTCTATAGGACATGCATCAAAAAACACATCCATCAGCATCGATTTACCTCGACCTACATCGCCAAATATATACAAACTTTTGACTCTTTTCTTAGAGTTAGACATCAGCCTACTAAAACCAACAGGATGATCATCTACACTAACTAGTTCTAAAATATTATTTAAAAGTTGCTGTAAATGACCTAATACTCTAATTTGATCAATATCCTCTCTAACATGATGCTTAACGACTAGTTCCTGATACTGCTTATTTAGTAAGCTACCCTCTAATTGCGAATGACTAAATGGTTGCTTAGGTTTGTTTAAAAAAAAATCAAACATATGAGCACTTCTTTTAATTGTAGATGAGAAAATTAAGAACCAAAACACTCAAGATCAAAGCGAAATTCTTACGTAATAATAAGCTATTGAGAAGGGATTCAAGCTTCCGCTCCTTACTCACGTCCCTCCCCTATATCTGTGTAAGCAACGCAGAAATTGGATGTTTTGGACTCAATATTTCATTCATCAATTAATAGACGTGCCCATATATCTATAATAGTTTGCTTTTGATTTTCTGACAGCGGATACACTGAAAAACTGAAATTAATTTTCCTTGCTTCACATCAAATTGTTGTGTCTTTATAATTTTCCATTTATGAAACCTGCTACGACACAATGTATTGCCTTTGTGCTTTTTCAATGCTTTCTTCTTCGTTAGCTGAATAACGTCGCCCATTTGTCTTCAACTCCAACAATTCTCAAAAGTTATATAAAAGAGTGACGAAAAAATATCGTTAAAATTTTCCTTATTTTTTAGCAATACTCCCCCATGCAGCCTGCCAAGCTTGGGTTTGATAGCTATCAGCTGTTTTAGGAAAATCACCTGAAAGCACTAAAATTAATGTGTGGCTAATAATGCCAAAAAAATAGTTATAGGCTAACAATGAATCAATAGAGCGAATTTCTTGATCTTTTATACCATTCTGTATTACTCGCCTTATTTTGTTAAAAGGCGTCGTTTCTAACAACGATTGACTCTCTGGTAAAATTTCTTTTTTATTAACCACTAATAAAAATTGAATAACTTCAGGAGCCTGATCTGTTAATTTGAACAATAAATCAACAATTTCTCGTAGTTGCTCTGAAGATTTTCTGTTTCTACGACGAATATCATCTATAGAAATACTCAAGCTATCTAAGATGTTATCAAATAACTGCTCTGCAATTGCTTGCTTGTTTTTAAAATGTTGATAAATTCCACTCGTTGTTTTTATGCCCACTGCATCCTTAATATCTGTTAAAGATGTATTAAAATATCCTTTTTCTGAAAATAATTTTAATGATGCTAGTAAAATTTCATCTTGTGTTATCGTTTTTGACGCAATAGTTTTATTTTCCATAAACATTTAAGTTTTCATACTGCCAAGTTCTCTGAAGAGTCTATTCATCTACGGTAGAAAAGGCTGCGGATAAATAATTTATCATTGACCATAAAGTCAAAATTGCAGCTATATATAGCAACCAATACCCAATTAAATTTATTGGTAAACCAAATAAATCTTCTCTATACAGTAAAAATCCTATTGCTAACATTTGAACTGTAGTTTTCCATTTACCTAAAATGGATACTTTTACCTTTGCTTTTTTGCCAATTTCTGCCATCCATTCTCGTAAAGAAGCGATTGTAATTTCCCGTCCAATAATTATCGCTGATGCGATTGCCAGTGATATGCTGGCTTGTTGCTGAACAATTAACACCAGGACAATTGCCACCATTAATTTATCAGCAACTGGATCAAGAAAAGCACCAAAAGCAGTTTCTAGACTCATTTTTCTTGCTAAATAACCATCCAACCAATCTGTAAATCCAGCAAAAATAAACAGGCAAGTACTCATAACATTGGAATACTCCCATGGCAAATAAAATGTAACTGCCAGTAAAGGTATTAATGCTATACGAAGTAATGTTAGATAAGTAGGTAAATTAAAGTCAATAGTCATCTTGATGATGAAAGTTATCGTAAATTCGTTGTGCTAATTGTATGCTTATACCATCAATTCCAGAAAGCGCATCGACACCAGCACTAGACACTCCTTGTAGCCCGCCAAACTGCTTTAATAAAAGCTGTCTTCTTTTTGGCCCCAAGCCTGCAATACTTTCTAATACAGACTCTTTTTTGGCCTTTGCTCTTCGCTGTCTATGCCCTGTAATTGCAAATCGATGCGCTTCATCTCGTATGTTTTGAATCAGTAATAAAGCACTTGCACCTGGCGTTATATCTATAGGCTGTTCTTTTTCAACCAAAATCAGTTTTTCCATTCCTGCTTTTCTATCAGGACCTTTAGAAACGCCGACTATCATAACATTATTTACCTGTAATTCCTCTAATGCCTTGCTTGCTTCATTAACTTGACCTTTTCCTCCATCAATAAAAAGGATATCTGGTGCTTGATGCTCTCCTTTTTTTAAACGCTTAAAACGTCTCAAAATTGCCTGATACATTGCCGCATAATCATCACCAGGAGTTATCCCTTCTATATTAAATCGGCGATATGCCGACTTTACAGGCCCTTCTCTATCAAAAACCACACATGACGCAACGGTCTGGTCTCCTTGGGTATGGCTAATATCAAAACATTCTAGCCTTTTAGGCAAATCATTACACCCTAATTCTTCTTGTAAATTAAGGTATCTAGCATAAATTCCTTGTTTATCTGCCAGTTTACTTTGTAACGAATTTTCTGCATTCATTTGAGACATCCTTAACCATTTCAGACGCTCACCTCTTACATTGTCAGAAATTATAACTGGATGTTTTGCTTGCTTAGAAAGCACCTCAATCAATAAATCTGACTCTTCGATTGAATGGCTTACTATCAATTCATAGGGCGCTTGCCTTTCCAGATAATATTGTGGAATAAATGCCTGCAATATAATTTCAGGAGCGCAATCATCTTTTATCCTAGGAAAAAATAACTTATTTCCTAAAGTTTGCCCATTACGAATAAAAAATACTTGTACGCACGCAACGCCTCCTTTGCTTGAGCAAGCAAGAATATCCACATCTCCTTTTTCACCATGAACAAAATGCTTTTCCAAGACCGTTCTTAAACGGGTAATCTGATCACGATAGATTACAGCTCGTTCAAATTCTAGTTTTTTTGATGCAATTTCCATTTTATCAATCAAATGATCGATTAATAAATTACCTTTTCCTTCTAAAAACAAAACTGTATTTTGTACATCTTCAGCATAATTCTGCATCTTTATTAACCCTACACAAGGAGCGGTACACCGCTCAATTTGGTATTGCAAGCAAGGTCTAGTACGATTGTTATAATATGAATCTTCACATTGTCTAATCGGAAAAATTTTTTGTAAAAGTTTTAATGTTTCTTTTACCGCGCCAGCGCTTGGATAAGGGCCAAAATACTTTCCACGTTTCTTTTTTGCCCCACGATGAAAAGTAATTTGTGGATAATCATGATAACTAGAAATATATAGATAAGGATAAGACTTATCATCACGGAGACATATATTGTAACGCGGCTTATATTGTTTTATTTGCTGACTTTCCAGCAGTAATGCTTCACCTTCCGTATTTGTAACAGTCACCTCAATTTTAACTATTCTAGCCACCATTGCCTGTTGTTTTGGTGACGCAGAATTAGCTCTAAAATAACTAGAAACTCGGTTTTTTAGATTTTTTGCCTTCCCGATATATAAAATTTCTCCCTCAATATTCAACATTTTATAAATACCTGGACGTTTAGTCAGATTTTTTAAAAACACGTTTATATCAAAATCTGTCGGAGATTCTATCTCGGCCATAATTTATTGCATTAAACCCTGAATAGTAATAAATACATCAGAAAACATCTCTTTTGTTAATCTCTTGGTTTGGACATTATAACGACTACAATGATATGAACTAACTAGCCTTTTTCCATCCGGCAATTCAAATTTTTTATTATGCCCAAACTTTACAGTACTTAACTCCAAACCATAGGCTTTTAAAACTGATTGATGCGCAATATTACCAAGAGCCATAATCACCGCCTTATCTGGCAATACTTTAATTTCTTCTGATAAAAAATGATTACACTGATTTATCTCAGCACCCGTTGGTTTATTTTTAGGCGGCAAACATTTTACTGCATTTGTAATACGACAATTAGTTAAGGTTAACCTATCATCCAAAGATGTAGAATTCTTTTGATTACTGTATCCAAATTTAAATAGAATTTCGTACAGTAAAAGTCCAGAATAATCACCCGTAAACGGCCTACCTGTAGCATTAGCACCATGCATTCCAGGAGCAAGACCAACAATCAATAATTTTGCATTTTCATCTCCAAATGGAGCTACGGGACGAGCATGATAATTAGGGTGCTTTTTCTTAACTTCAGCTAAAAAATCATCCAGACGAGAACACTTTCTACAGTCTTGATCAAACACCAATTTTGAAAACATTTTCTACCTTACCATTTCAATTTCCATAAAAAAGGGCCTTCCGGCCCTTTTTTATGATTTTCTACAAAGATAAAGAACTACTCTTCTTTATCAACTTCTTTCATGCTTAATCTAACCCTTCCTTGTCGGTCAATTTCAAGTACTTTAACTTTAACCACCTCACCTTCTGACAACTTGTCACTTACTTTCTCAACCCTTTCATCAGATATTTGTGAAATATGTACCAAGCCATCTTTTCCAGGCAATATTGTTACAAAAGCACCAAAGTCCATTAAACGCGCAACTTTACCTTCATATATTTTGCCCACTTCAACTTCTGCTGTAATTTCTTCAATGATTCGTTTTGCTTCTTCACCTGCTGCTTTATCAACAGAAGCAACTTTAACAACACCATCATCAGTTAAATCTACACTTGCACCGGTTTTTTCTGTAATGCCACGTATAGTTGCACCACCTTTACCAATAACTTCTCGAATTTTACTAGGATCAATTTTAAAAGTAATAATTCTTGGCGCAAAATCTGACATTTCTTCACGGGTAGAAGACAATGCTTTATTCATTTCACCTAAAATGAATAAACGACCTTGCTTTGCTTGATCTAATGCCGCTTGCATAATCTCGGCTGTAATTCCATCAATCTTGATATCCATTTGAAGTGCTGTAATGCCATTTTCTGACCCAGCTACCTTAAAGTCCATATCACCTAAATGATCTTCATCACCTAAAATATCTGATAATACAGCAAAATTATCGCCTTCTTTAATTAAACCCATTGCAATACCAGCAACAGGAGCCTTTAAAGGTACACCAGCATCCATTAATGCAAGACTACTACCGCAGACTGAAGCCATAGAACTTGAACCATTAGATTCTGTAATTTCAGAAACTACTCGAATGACATAAGGAAATTCTTCTAAATTGGGTAAAACTGCAGCAACTCCACGTTTTGCTAATCGACCATGCCCAATTTCGCGGCGTTTCGGAGAACCTACAAACCCAGTTTCTCCAACACAATAAGGAGGAAAATTATAATGTAGCATGAAAGGTTCTTTATATTCACCAGCCAAACTATCTATAATTTGAGCATCACGCTCAGTCCCTAAAGTTGCCACTACTAGAGCTTGGGTTTCACCTCGCGTAAATAAGGCTGATCCATGCGTTCTTTCTAGCACACTTGTTTTAACTGAAATAGCCCGGACTGTCGATAAGTCACGTCCATCAATACGAACTCTTTCATTTAAAATAGAAGTACGTACAATTTCTTTTTCAAGGCTCTCGATAATATCTCTAATAGCCCCTTCTTCATACTGCTCATCAGCTGTCAATTTTTCTACACAAGCCGATCTGAGTGAAGACAATTCGTCTTGTCTTAGCAACTTTTCAGCAATTTTGTAGGCAACTTGTATTCCAGATTCAACTTCTACCTTTACTAATCCTTTCAAAGCTTCATCAGTTTCTGGTGCAGTCCATACATAAGCAGGTGTTGCAACTTCAGCAGCAAATTCTTTAATTGCTGTAATCGTACATTGCATCTGCTCATGCCCGAATAACACAGCACCCAACATAACTTCTTCAGATAATAAGTCAGCTTCTGATTCAACCATTAGGACGGCATGCTCAGTTCCCGCAACAACTAACTCTAACTGTGAATCTTCAAGTTCTGTTTTTGTCGGGTTTAACAAATAAGACCCATCTTTATACCCAACACTCGCTGCTCCTACTGGTCCATTAAAAGGTAAACCAGAAACTGCTAAAGCAGCTGAAGCGCCTAATAAAGCCGGGATTTCAGTATCAATTTCAGGGTTTAGCGATACAACAGTAGCAATAATTTGTACTTCATTCGTATAGCCATCAGGGAATAAAGGACGTATCGGTCTATCAATCAATCGACAGGTCAGCGTTTCTTTCTCTGTAGGACGCCCTTCCCGCTTAAAAAAACCACCTGGTATTTTCCCTGCAGCATATGCTTTTTCTTGATAATTCACTGTTAAAGGAAAAAAATCTCCACCATTTGCTTCTTTTTTACCTACAACTGCAACAAGTAATGAAGTACCTTCGACATTAATCAATACAGATCCACTAGTCTGACGAGCGATTTCACCCGTTTCAAGTGTTACAAGATGATTACCATATTTAAATTCTTTCCGGATAGGAGTCACTATTAAAATCCTTAACAAAGATTGTGAATCAGAAGAGAAAAGTGCGATTTCAATGACATCTTCACTTTATTATTAAAACTCTTCACATTTATAAATATAAAAAAACGGCAATTAATTTGAATTAATTACCGCTCAAGATGGTTATAAGTTATTTACGCAAGCCCAAACGCTCAATAAGTGAATGGTAACGAGCAAGATCTTTCTTTTTTAGATAATCCAGCAATTTACGACGCTGATTTACCATACGCAGCAATCCACGACGAGAATGATTGTCTTTTTTATGTGCTGCAAAATGAGGTGTTAAATGAGTAATATGTGCTGTTAATAAGGCAACTTGTACTTCTGGTGAACCTGTATCAGTTTCCGACAAACGATATTCTTCAACTACTGTTTTTTTTTGTTCTGCTGTAAATGGCATTTTAATCCCTATAGATTAATTATTATAAAAAAATCACTTTCGTGATTTACTAAATTACATTTCGTCCACAATAGGGTGTAGATACAAATGTTTTTTCTTCTTAGAGAATCGTAAATTATCAAATTTACTGAATCTCCCGATCATACTCTCAAGAATCTTACAAAACAAGTCCAACTATGTAGCTTCATTCTGTAAGTTAAAAATTTTTTTCGGTATAAGCTTACCATCCAATAAGATTTCTCCCAAACCTAAAAAAGCCTGTTCATTATACATTCGTACTTGGCCTAAAACAGACTCTATCATCTTATCTAATTGTAACTGTTGACCCTGTCTAATCAATACAGTTTGTACATCTGAAAGTGATATTGCAGGAATATCATTTAGAGGTTTATCCACAGCAATTAACTGGCTCGTCAACTGATCTAAGTCCATTTCCTGCAATTGCTCAATCGTTAGTGCATTTTCGATTTTAAATATTCCCGCCTGTGTTCTTCTTAACTGCACAACGGTCCCACCACAACCCAATTCATTCCCAATATCTTCAGCTAGAGAACGGATATAGGTTCCTTTTGAACACAGCACTTCTAATGTTAATGTATCATTTGCTGTATTCAGAAGATTTAATTCAAAAATAGTAATTTTACGAGGCTTACGTTCGATTACTTTTCCTTCCCTCGCCAATTCATATAGCTTTCTGCCCTTATGTTTTAAAGCAGAGTACATAGGTGGAACCTGATCAATTTCACCAGTAAATTTTTGTAAGCAACTTTCAATCGCATCAATAGACAACATAGGTACTGGCTTTTCAGTAATGACTTTACCTTCTGAGTCACCTGTATCTGTTATCACACCTAATTTTACAACTACTTGATAACGTTTATTATCATCTAGCATAAGAGATGAAATCTTTGTTGCTTCTCCAAAGCATAAGGGCAACAAACCTGTTGCTAAAGGATCAAGACTACCCGTGTGCCCTGCTTTATTAGCATTAAATAATCGCTTGATCTCTTGAAGTGCCCGGTTAGATGAAACACCTATTCGCTTATCTAATAGCAATATCCCATGAACATTGTTGCCGGACTTTCGTTTACTCAACAATAATTCCTTGTCTTAATTTTCTTGATTTATTTTATCAGGATCAACTAGAAGCTCTGCAATTCGAATCCCAGTATCAAATGAATTATCGTAATAAAATCTAAAATCTGAAATATGCCTTAAGCGCATTCTTTTTGCCACTTGATGTCGAATCATAGGAGCAAGCTTATTTAGAGTCTTAACGCTTTCAACCTTAGTGCTGTCATCTGCATTTAAAACCGTCACATAAATCTTGGCAACAGCTAAATCCTTAGATACCACAACCTCGTTCACTGTAACAAAACCTATCCGAGAATCATGAGTTTCACGCTGTAAAACGAAAGCGAGTTCTTTTTGCATTTGTGAAGAAACGCGTTCACTACGCCCATATTCCTTAGCCATGGTGGTTTATTCTAGCTCTCTTTTTACTTCAATACGCTCAAAAACTTCAATTTGATCACCCGTCTTAACGTCATTATAATTTTTTACTCCAATTCCGCATTCCATTCCCATTTTTACTTCATTGACATCATCTTTAAATCGACGTAATGATTCAAGCTGTCCTTCGTATATAACCACATTATCACGTAATACTCGTATTGGCAGGCTTCTCTTGACAAGACCATCAATAACCATACAACCAGCAATAGCACCAATTTTTGGTGACTTAAAGACGTCGCGCACTTCCGCCAAGCCAACAATTTTTTCTTGTATATCTGGAGCCAACATACCTGTTACTGCACGCTTAACCTCATCAATCGCTTCATAAATTATACTGTAGTAGTGTAAATCTATTTCTGATTCCGAAATTAATTTACGTGCTGCAGCATCAGCCCTTACATTAAATCCGATTAGAATTGCTCCTGATGCTAATGCAAGATTTGCATCGCCTTCGTTAATACCGCCTACACCACCATAGACACAATTTACAGACACCTCATCATTAGAGAGTTTAATCAACGATTCTCGTAGCGCTTCCAAACTACCTTGCACATCTGTTTTAATCACTAAATTCAAAGTAGATGTATCACCCGCCTCCATTTTAGAAAATACTTCATCAAGTTTTGATGCCTGTTGAGCCGCATGTTTACTTGATTTTTTCCTTTCCTCTCTATGTTCAGCTAATTCCTTAGCTGCTTTCTCATTCTGGGCAAAAAGAAATTCATCACCCGCTTCTGGTGTTCCTGACAACCCTAAAACTTCGACTGGAACTGAAGGCCCTGCCTCCTCTATTGAGTTTCCATCCTCATCAAACATAGCTCGAATACGCCCGTATTCATGTCCACATAAAATAATCTGACCTTTTTTCAAAGTTCCTTTTTGCACTAACATAGTCGCTACAGTTCCACGCCCTTTATCTAACCGTGCTTCAATAACAAAGCCTGATGCAGCTCCTTCAACTGGTGCCTCTAATTCCAAAATTTCAGTCTGTAAGATTAATGATTCAATTAATTGATCAACGCCTTCTCCAGTTTTTGCTGAAACTTTAAGGAATTGAATATCTCCCCCCCACTCTTCTGGAATGACTTCTAGGGAGGCCATTTCCTGCATAACTTTATCAGGGTTTGCCTCAGTCTTATCCATTTTATTAATAGCAACCACCAAAGGTACCTTGGCAGCTTTAGCATGCTCAATAGCTTCTTTTGTTTGAGGCATAACACCATCATCAGCAGCAACAACAACAACGACAATATCAGTTACTTCTGCTCCACGAGCACGCATTGCGGTAAATGCTGCGTGACCTGGTGTATCAAGAAAAGTCACATTTCCATGATCTGTTTTAACCTGATAAGCTCCAATATGCTGGGTAATACCACCTGCTTCTCCTGATGCCACACGAGTTTCACGAATGTAATCAAGCAGTGAAGTTTTACCATGATCAACATGCCCCATAATAGTCACAATAGGTGATCGCGGTGACAATTTTCGATCATCTTCATTATCTTGATCAGCAACATCAGCCAACATTTCTTTTTCTAAGTCATCGTCACTTTGCAATATTGGTTTATGACCCATTTCTTCAACTAAAATGACTGCTGTTTCTTGGTCAATCACCTGATTAATGGTTGTCATGATCCCAAGACTCATTAATTGTTTAATAACTTCTGCTGCTTTAACACTCATTTTCTGGGCTAATTCAGAAACAATAATCGTTTCAGGGATAGCCACATCTTTTACAATAGTCTCAATAGGCTTTTCAAACTGATGCTTAGCATCCAATTCAGCTGCTAATTGAATTCTTTTTTGTTTACCTTTTTTACCTTTCGCCCTTCTACCCGCTCCTGTTGGCATGGCTTGACCTCGCCCAGGAGCAATACTTCTTTTTTGGGCTCCTGGAGGAGTTGCTCTTGTTGTATTTGCTGTTCCGCCAGGCTTGGTTTTCACAGCACCTGTTTGTTTTTTCTTATGTAAAGTTTGCTGTTTTTTCGCCTCGGCCTGTTTTCTTACTTTTGCGGCATTTCTTTCAATAGAAGCTTCCAAACGTAACTTTTTCTCATCGACTAATTTTTTTTCTTTAATCTCTTCCTCTGATAAAGCTACCGGCTCTGTCTCCTTCTCTTTTTTTGCCTGTTCTATTTCATCTGCAGAATCACCCTCAACAACCTTATCTTTTTGTTCATTGGAAGAAGAATCTTCTTCGCTTTTATTCTCTTCTATTTCTTTTTCGACTAGCGTGCTATCTTTCTCATTAGCAGCATCAGAATCAATTATTTCTGTCTGTTGTTTCTTATTCTCCTTAAGCGTTGCCTGTATACTTTGCTCATGCTTTTTACGCTCGTCTTCTTCTGCT
This sequence comes from uncultured Methylomarinum sp., assembly GCA_964654345.1. GTDB lineage: Bacteria > Pseudomonadota > Gammaproteobacteria > Methylococcales > Methylomonadaceae > QPIN01. The sequence goes on along the minus strand of CAZZIX010000038.1, from coordinate 3,018 downwards.
GCTATTTGTTGTTTCTGCTCTTGCAATGCTTTATTAACACGCTCTATTTCCTTTTGCTCTTCGCTAACAACAGAATCACTACGCTTTATGTACGTTCTTTTTTTACGCACTTCAACATTTACAGTTTTTGCAGTCGTACCAGGCCCGGTAGACTGTTGTAATTCAGAAACTTTTCTACGTTTTAATGTGATTTTTTTTGGTGAGCTTTCCTCTGTCTTATCTTCTTCCTTACCGTGTATCTTCCGAAGATGGGCTAACAATTTAACTCGCTCATCTTCATCGATTAAATCATCAGGAGATGAAGCAGAAACCCCAGCTCCTTTTAACTGTTCCAGAAAGCGATCCAGAGGTATTTTTACCATTTCTGCTAATTCTTTTACTGTTTTATCACTCATATCAACCTCTCTTACCCTTCGCCCTCTTCATTTACGAACCATGGCTCGCGCGCTTTCATAATCAATTTCCCTGCTCGCTCCTCATCCATTCCTAAAAATACCAAAATATCATCAACGGCCTGTTCTGCCAAGTCTTCCATTGTTACTATTCCCTTTGCTGCCATTTCATGAGCTAACTCTTCATCCATTCCTTCCATTTCCAGAAGGTCTTTAGCTGGCTCAGACGTTTCAATCGCCTCTTCTGAAGCAATAGCATTAATTAACACCGCATCTTTTGCTCTACTCCTTAAAGCCTCTACCAGCTCTTCATCGAAGCCTTCAATTTCCATCATTTCCTCAATAGGAATATAAGCAATTTCTTCAACATTCGAGAAACCGACCTCAACTAATACATCTGCAATTTCATCATCAACATCCAGCTGATCAATAAATTCCTGCTTGATTTTATTAACTTCCTCATCGCTAGCTGCTTTTGCCTCGCTTGCATCTAAAACATTCAGCTCCCATCCTGTCAATTCTGTAGCCAGCCGAACATTCTGCCCGCCTCGTCCAATCGCTTGAGATAAATTATCCGTTGCAACAGATACATCAATACTATGTTTATCTTCATCAAGTACAATTGATTCTATTTCTGCTGGAGACATCGCATTAATAACGAACTGTGCTTCATTATCATTCCATAGAATAATATCTACTCGCTCACCTGCCAACTCATTCGAAACCGCTTGAACTCTTGAACCTCTCATACCCACACAGGCACCGACAGGATCTAATCTTGGATCATTACTTCTTACAGCAATTTTTGCTCTTGACCCTGGGTCTCTTGCAGCCGCCAAAATATCTATTAAACCCTCACCAACTTCTGGAACTTCAAGCTTAAACAATGCGACCAACAATTCTGGAGCAGACCGACTAACAAATAGTTGTGGCCCTCGTATTTCTGAACGGACTTCTTTTAAGTAACCCCTTACTCTATCTCCAATTCGAATTGATTCTCGTGGAATCATATCTTCCCGAGCAATATAAGCTTCAACATGCCCACCCAAATCAAGATATACACTACCTTTTTCCAAACGTTTTACTGTTCCTGTAATTAGCTCACCTACTCTATCTTCGTAGGCTTCAATAACTTTTTTACGCTCTGCTTCTCTAATTTTTTGAATAATTACTTGCTTAGCTGTTTGAGCGGCTATTCGGCAAAAAGCTACGGATTCAATTTCTTCTTCGACAAAATCTCCAATCTCAATATTTGGATCATCTATCTGTGCCACTTCTAATAAAGTTTGAGATTCTGGAAGTTCAAGATCACCATTAATCTCACTATTTTCGGCCATCACTTCCCAGCGACGATAGGTTATATACCCTCCAGTGTTTCGGTCAATTTCAACCCGGGCATTTATTTGGTTTTCATGACGCTTTATTGCTGCAGCTGCTAACGCAGATTCTAATGCTTGATAAACAACTTCCTTTTCTATGTCTTTTTCATTTGCAAAAACATCTGCTACCAATAAAATCTCTTTATTTTCCATTACGCCCTCCTTTCTTAATCAAATAATCAGGTACTAACCGAGCCTTGCTCATTGCCTGAAATGGAATTTCAATGAATTGATCAGCTTGCAAAAGCAAAATAACATCTCCTTCAACACTTTCAATCGAACCCGTAATCTTTCTTTGTTTATTTATTGGTTTAAATAAATTTACAGTCACAGTATCACCAATAAACTGTTCAAACTGGCTTAATTTAAAAAAAGGTCTATCTGCTCCTGGGGAAGAAACTTCTAATTCATAGTTATCAGATATAGGGTCTTCAACATCTAGCATACCGCTAATTTGATGACTTACTTTGGTACAATCCTCAAGCAAAACACCTTCAGATGTATCTATATAAACTCTTAGCAGGCCATGCCTTGGGTGGGAATTATATTCAATACCCACACATTCATAGCCAAGACCTTCAACAATTGGTTCAATTAAATTAACCAAATGTTCAGGAGCCTGCTTCATATTGCCTCACTTTACTTATACCCATAAAAAAAGAGCCATCGGCTCTTCCATTAAAATCAATTGAACACCCAAACTCTCTCAAGTCCAGAAAACAAAAAACCCCAATAAGGGGCCTCAATTTAAATTGCTAATTATGATCAAATTTAGCAAAAAACTCTCATCGCAAACAAACAACTCGCTAATGAAACAAACTATCCATAAGTAACATTATACATTATCAGCCCAGCAAGATCAACACCCTTCAGCGGCTTCAAAACAAAAGCAAGAAACTATTCTACTTGCCAAGAACCCATGCTCACATAAAGATGAAACTTACTTACCAGAATAACTGACGACTAAAAAGAATTTATTTTCTTGCCAAATTACTTGAATAGAATTGGTAGCGGGGGCAGGATTTGAACCTACGACCTTCGGGTTATGAGCCCGACGAGCTACCAAACTGCTCCACCCCGCGATTGATTTCTATTATTATAAAGCTTATTCAATAATTGGCAAGCTAAATATTTTTTTCGACATTGCTTTAAACCCTACATAATATAAAATAATGCTATTCCAGCCATCATTCCTGCCAATACATCATCTAGCATAATTCCAACACCTCCCTCAATTTTTTGGTCAA
>CAZZIX010000037.1:0-15121 GCA_964654345.1 uncultured Methylomarinum sp. | reverse complement strand
CATCAAGTGACCATTGTTGAAAGAGATGTTTTTCCGCGCTTTAGTATTGGTGAGAGTTTATTGCCCCAGTGTATGGAATATATTGAGCAAGCTGGAATGCTTGAAGCTGTAAATAAAGCAGGGTTTCAATTAAAAGCGGGGGCTGCTTTTATTTATCAGGGAAAACAGTCCGAATTTTGTTTTTCTGATAAATTTTCCCCGGGTTTTGATACTACTTTTCAAGTGCAGCGAGATAAATTTGATTCTCTACTGGCAAATGAAGCGCAAAGAATGGGAGTAGAAATTCGCTGGCAAGAAGAAGTGATTGCTGCTGATTTTTCAGCAAAAGAACCATTGCTGACTATTAAACGAGCTGACGGCATGGAATATCAGAATGAAGCTTCTTTTGTTCTTGATGCCAGTGGCTTTGGTAGAGTTTTACCTCGTTTATTAAATTTGGAAAAAGCGTCTGACTTTCCTTGTCGACAATCTCTTTTTACACATATTGAAGATCGTATTGACCTTTCAGAATATGACCGTAGTAGAGGTTGTATTATTGTTCATCCTGACTACAAAGACGTCTGGTATTGGTTGATTCCTTTTGATAATGGTCGTTGTAGTTTAGGCGTTGTTGCAGAACCTGATTTTCTCCAATCAATTGCGGAGGATCAGCAACAGATTTTTCAATCATTAATTGCCCAAGAGCCTGGGTTAGCTCACTTATTAAGGAATGCCAAGTTTGATACTAAAATAATGAGTCTAAAGGGCTATAGTGCCAATGTTACTTCACTTTATGGTGAAGGCTATGCCTTATTAGGTAATGCAGGAGAATTTTTGGATCCTATTTTTTCTTCAGGTGTCACCATTGCAATGAAATCTGCAAGTTTAGCTGCAGGGGTGCTGGATAGGCAATTAAATCAACAACAAGTTGATTGGCAAAAAGATTTTGTAGAGCCTTTAAACAAAGGCGTAAAGACATTTAGAGCTTTTGTTGATGCTTGGTATAATGGTGATTTGCAAGATATTGTATTTTATAATCAGCAACAATCTAATATTAAACAAATGATTTGTTCCGTTTTAGCGGGCTATGTCTGGGATGAAAAGAATCCGTATGTAAAAAATTCAGCACCTCGGTTAAAAACATTAGCGGAATTATGTCGAGAGTGATGTTTTAGATGACCTTGTATTTGAATGATTTGGGTATGCTGTCAGCAATGGGTGCAAACCGTGAAGAGATTATTAGTCGAGTGCAAAAGGGGGATCGTTCTGGGTTGTTTTTGAGTAAAGAGTATAGTTCACAGCCTCTTTATGTGGGAGAAATACAAGCTGATTTACCTGAGATAGAGAGTAAATACAGTGTTTATGATTGCAAGAATAATCAGTTGCTATTGGCTGCATTAAGTCAGATTCAAAATACTGTTGATTCAATGGTTAAGCTTTATGGACTGGATAGAATTGGTGTGGTGTTAGGCACAAGTACCTCTGGAGTGCGCAATACTGAATTAGCGTTAACCTCTGTTGCTAAACATAACGTTAAACCTGAGCTGTTTCATTATAAACAACAACAGCTGGGGGCAGGAGCTGATTTTTTAGCTCATATTTTGGGTTTAAAAGGCCCTGCCTACGCAGTCTCTACAGCATGCTCTTCAAGTGGGAAAGCTTTTGCATCTGCGCGTAGGCTAATTAATTTAGGGTTTTGTGATGCTGTTATTGTTGGTGGTGCAGATACATTATGCCGTTTTACAGTACATGGTTTTGATGCTTTAGCCTCGGTTTCTGATGGATTAAGCAAACCTTTTGGGAGGCACCGTGATGGCATTAATTTATCAGAGGCAGTTGCGTTGTTTGTGATGAGTAAAGACGAAGGGCCTGTAAAGATGCAAGGGATTGGGGCTAGCAGTGATGCTTATCATTTTTCTGCCCCTGACCCTGAAGGTATTGCGGTCATTTCTGCCATGAAAATGGCATTAGCTGAGGCCAACAAAGCTGTAGAAGAAATTGATTATATTAATTTACATGGAACAGCAACACCTCTTAATGATGCAATGGAAAGCCAGGCTGTGAATCAAGTATTTGGAAATAAGGTTGCTGTAAGCTCCACTAAAGGAATGACGGGGCATGCATTAGGTGCTGCTGCAGCACTGGAATTAGGACTTTGCTGGATGTTATTGTCAGATAATAATGAGCAAGGGTTGCTAGTCCCCAATATAAATGAGGATGTTTTAGATGATACTTTACCTCCTTTACATTTTGTAAAGCAGGGACAAAAATTAGGTCGAAAAATCAACAGTTGTCAGAGTAATTCCTTTGCCTTTGGAGGAAATAATATTTCTCTTGTTGTGGAGCGCACATGATAGATATAGAAACGATAATGCCTCATGCAAGAATTATGGTTTTGTTGGATAAAGTGCTTTCGTACGATCAACAATCAATGGTTGTGAAAACAACAGTACGAAATGATGGATTATTTGGCGACGGACAAACAATACCTGCTTGGTTGGGGATTGAATATATGGCACAAACTGTTGCTGCACATGGAGGAATGATGTGTTATCTGGCTGGTAAACCGATCAATGTAGGTTTTTTAGTCGGTACACGTCGGTACAATTGTAATGTGGCCGCTTTTAAAGTCGGGGATTTGTTAACAATCTCGGTTGAACGTGTGATGGGTGATCAAGGTTTGTGCGTATTTTTTTGTCAGGTTGTTGGTGAAGGTATTGATATTTCAGCTAAATTAAATGTTTATTTGCCGAATGACGAGGAAAATCGTGCAATTAATTGATGGTTTATACTCAACAATAGAAATTAGTTATTTAAATAATAATGAATCAAACTGTATTAGTAACCGGCTCAAGTAGAGGGATAGGAAAAGCAATAGCTTTATATCTCGGGGGAAAAGGCTATGATGTTGTTGTTCATTGCCGTAGTAAGCGCGAAGAAGCCAATAAGGTGACAGAAGAATTAACTGAAATGGGTCGGGAAAGCCGAGTGCTTCAATTTGATTTGTCAGATAGGCAACAATGTGCAGAGCTTCTCAGGCAAGATGTTGAGGAAAATGGTGCTTATTATGGAGTGGTCTGTAATGCCGGAGTTACAGCTGACAATGCCTTTCCTGCTATAACGGGTGAAGAATGGGATACGGTATTACGCACTAATCTGGATGGTTTTTATAATTTGTTGAATCCTATCATTATGCCAATGATAAGAACACGTAAACCAGGAAGAATTGTTACTCTTTCTTCAGTTTCTGGAATAATGGGTAATCGGGGGCAAGTTAATTACAGTGCGGCTAAAGCAGGGATTATTGGTGCGACAAAAGCACTGGCATTGGAATTGGCAAAGCGTAAAATTACAGTAAATTGTGTTGCTCCTGGTTTAATTGATACCGAGATGTTAAACCAATTGCCACTAGATGAAATAAAAAAAATGATTCCACTTAGACGAGTGGGTGAAGCGAGAGAAGTAGCGGCAACTGTTGCTTTTTTACTGTCTGAAGATGCAGCTTATATTACTCGACAAGTTATCTCAGTTAATGGAGGGCTGTGTTAATGAACCGTGTGGTTATCACAGGTATGGCAGCGTTAACACCGATAGGGAATGATTGGCAAACGGTTGCAAAAAATTTAAAAGCGCAAAATTCTGGTATTAAAAGAATGGAGGAATGGGCAGACTATAATGGACTAAACAATCAAGTGGCTGCACCGGTTGATTTTACCCGCCCAAAACATTATTCGCGTAAGCAGATTCGAGGGATGGGAAGGGTTGCTATGTTGGGAACTTATGCTACTGAGCTGGCATTAATTGATGCTGGCTTGTTAAATGATCCTTGTTTAAAAAATGGTCAAACAGGTGTGGCTTATGGGAGTTCCTCTGGCAGTTTTGATGGTTTAGTTGATTTTACGAGTATGTTGTTAAGTAAGGATAGAGGGAGCTTAAATGCAACATCCTATATTCGTATGATGGGACATACCTGTCCAGTGAATATAGGGCTTCATTTTGGAATTAATGGAAGGATTATTCCCACTTCCAGTGCTTGTACATCAGGAAGCCAGGGAATTGGTTATGCTTATGAGGCGATTAAGTATGGCATTCAATCAATCATGGTTGCAGGAGGGAGTGATGAGCTTTCCCCATCACAAGCTGCCGTTTTTGACACCTTATTTGCTGCTAGCACTTGGAATGATGAGCCAGAAAAAACTCCGCGTCCGTTTGATCGGGATCGAGATGGGTTGGTGATAGGGGAAGGGAGTGGAACGTTTATTTTAGAAGAAAGAGAAAGTGCTTTAAAACGTAATGCTCATATTTATGCAGAAATTGTGGGTTTTGGTACAAATTCAGGCGGTGTCCATGTGACGCAACCAGATAAAGAAAGTATGCAATTAGCAATGAGGCTTTCTTTGCAGGATGCAGGGATAGATGTGTCAGAAATTGCTTATATTAGTGCTCATGGAACAGCTACCGATAAAGGTGATATAGCTGAAAGTCAAGCAACAGCGATGGTTTTTGGAGAAAGAACACCTATTAGTTCTATAAAAAGTTATACGGGGCATACTTTAGGTGCATGTGGGGTAATTGAGGCATGGACTTGTATAAACATGATGAATGAAAGCTGGTTTCACCCAACCGTAAACCTAGATAACATTGATCCACAATGCGCTAATCTAGATTATATTCAAGATGATATTCGTGAAATTAACGGTCAATATACGATGAGTAATAATTTTGCTTTTGGTGGAATTAATACCTCGTTGATTTTTAAGCGCGAAGAATAATTAAAATAAATGGTGTTTGGTATACCTGGATTGTCGAGAAAACTAAAGCGGTTTAGGATAAAGGATTTACCAATGAGGTGTCATGCCTTACAATTATATTGGTAGATTATTAATAATTATAATTATTGGAGGTTAGTATGTTTAAAATTCGATCTATGGTCGTAGCTTTTGCTCTTGCTGGTTCTGCTTCGGTTGTATTTGCTCAAGCGCTGCCAACAACGGCACCTGCACCGGCAAATAACCCGACTACACCAGCGAAAGTTGAATTAGGAAAAATGCTTTATCATGATCCACGGTTATCTTCCTCGGGTACAGTTTCGTGCGCTTCTTGTCATAATACAATGCTAGGTGGTGAAGATAATCGTGCAGGTTCAGTCGGTGTGGAAGGTCAAGTGGGTGGGCGAAGTGCACCTACTGTATGGAATTCGGCTTTTAATGAAGTTCAATTCTGGGATGGGCGTGCGGCAAGTTTAGAAGAGCAAGCAGCGGGGCCTGTGACTAATCCAATTGAGATGGGAATGAAAAGCTGGGATGATGTTGTTGCTCGATTAGAAACAATTGAAGGCTATCAAAAAGCTTTTAAAAAGGCTTTTGGTACAGAAACTATTTCTAAAGATACTGCAACCAAAGCAATTGCAGCTTATGAAAGAACATTAATTACACCCAATAGCCCTTATGATAAATTTGTTAAGGGAAATAAATCAGCGTTAACTGAACAACAAGTTCGAGGAATGAATCTAGCTGTTGAAATAGGTTGTGTTGGTTGTCATAGTGGCCCTGCATTTAATGGCCCTGGCATGTTTCAAAAATTTCCTATTAATTATAATGGTTATTTAGAAGCGCAATATGATTTCAAAAAAGACAAAGGTCTTGCCGAAGTCACGGGTAAAAAAGAAGATGAACATTTATGGAAAGTACCTACTTTACGCAATATTGCGTTAACAGCACCTTATTTCCATAATGGAGCAGTTAAAAGTTTAGATAAAGCAGTGAGCTTAATGGCAAAAATTCAGTTGGATAAGAAATTATCTAAAGATGAAGTTGCTGATATTGTTGCTTTTTTAGAGGCTTTAACGGGTGAATTTCCTAAGCAAGAAATGCCTGTATTGCCAATTGCATCAGGGAGCACATTTAATAAATAATGTAATTATGTACTTCGTGTATTTTAGATGCACGAAGTATAAAGTTACATCCTCTTAATGTGGAATATTAATTAATAAGCGCATTGAGAAAAAGAGTAATTTATGATGTAATGGTAAAGTTTTAATATCTTAAATAGATTCTTTGTTTTTCAAGGAGTTTTTTTGCCGCAATTTGTCTGGAGAATAGGCTAATTTCACTATGCAATTTACTATAAAAGAAGGTTTGGATCTTCCCATCACGGGGAAACCTAAACAAGTCATTGATGAGGGTAACAAGGTTAAGTCCGTTGCCATTTTGGGAAAGGATTATATAGGGCTAAAGCCTAAAATGATGGTTGCTGTTGGCGATACTGTCACGTTAGGCCAGGTACTTTTTACTGATAAGCAAAATCCTGGGATTAATTTTACTGCACCGGGTGCAGGTGAGATAAAAGAAATTAATCGTGGAGAAAAACGTGTTTTGCAATCGGTTGTTATTGAGTTAAAAGGAACAACTCAAGAAACATTCACAAAGTATGCTAAAAAAGACTTAGCAACTATAACAATAAAGCAGATTAAAGAAAATTTGCTGGCTTCAGGTTTATGGACATCGCTACTGACACGTCCTTACGGTAAAATACCCACAGTTGATAGTTCACCTAGATCTATTTTTATTACAGCAATAGATACAAGGCCATTAGCTGCTAAACCTGAAATGATAATCAAAGACAGAGAGGCTAATTTTTTAAACGGTCTGGCAATTGTCTCAAAATTAACAGAAGGCAAAACTTATCTTTGTAAAGAAACGGGAGTTGATATTGCTTCTGTAGAGGGAGTAGAAACTGCGAGTTTTTCAGGGCCACACCCTGCGGGTCTGCCCAGCACACACATTCACTTTGTTGATCCTGTTAATACCGAGAAAAATGTCTGGCATATTGATTACCAGACTGTGATAGCAATTGGTGCTTTATTCACAACAGGTAAAATTAATGTAGAAAGAATTATTTCTTTAGCTGGACCTACCGTTAAAAAACCTCGTTTGCTACGGACACGAGTGGGTGCAAATACTGATGATTTAGTTTCAGGAGAATTAGAGAAAGTTGAAAATCGAGTTATTTCAGGGTCTGTTTTATTTGGACATGAAGCCGTGGATGGAATGGCATACCTAGGGTGTTATAGCAATCAGATTTCTGTGCTTAAAGAAGGTAGAGATCGTGAATTATTTGGTTGGATCGTTGCAGGAAAAGATAAATATTCTGCAATGAATATATATACGTCAAGTAAAGATAGAAAAGATAATCGCTTATTTCCATTAACCACAGATAAAAATGGTAGTAACAGAGCAATTGTTCCTGTTGGTGTTTATGAGACAGTAATGCCACTTGATATTTTGTCTACACCTTTATTAAAAGCGTTGGTCATTGGTGATACTGATCAGGCTCAGTTATTAGGTGGACTTGAATTAATTGAGGAAGATGTTTCCCTATTTACTTTCGTTGATCCGGGCAAGCATGATTTTGCTCCTGTATTAAGAGCGAATCTAACTAAAATTGAGAAGGAAGGATAATGTCGGCTAGAGATATTTTAGATAGCGTTGAGCCGCATTTTACGAAAGGTGGTAAGTTAGAAAAGTACTATGGTCTTTATGAGATGGTAGATACTTTTATCTATACACCCTCTGACGTAACACGCGGAACCACACATGTTCGTGATGGTAATGACTTAAAACGTACAATGACTTTTGTTGTAATCGCAACATTTTTCTGTATTTTAATGGCCATGTACAACACAGGCTACCAAGCAAATTTAGCTGTACAAGCTATGGGGTTAAGTGAGGTTAATAGCTGGCGTAGTATACCAATGTCACTATTTGGATATAACCCAATGAATCCCATTTCTAATATGGTTCATGGTGCATTATTTTTCTTACCTATATATATAGTCACTTTAGCAGTTGGTGGTATATGGGAAGTGTTATTTGCTACGGTACGGGGTCATGAGGTTAACGAAGGTTTTCTTGTTTCTTCAATGCTGTATGCTTTAATTTTGCCGCCTGATATTCCTTTATGGCAGGTTGGGTTAGGTATTTCTTTCGGAATAGTTATTGGTAAAGAGATCTTTGGTGGAACAGGCAAAAACTTCTTGAATCCAGCGTTAACAGGACGCGCTTTTTTATTCTTTGCTTATCCAGCTGCTATTTCAGGTGATATGGCTTGGGTGGGTGTTGATGGGTACACCATGGCAACACCGTTAGGACTTGCTGCTTCAGGTGGCCTAGATGCTGTACATGCGGCTGGTTATGGTTGGTTTCAATCATTCTTAGGTTTTATTCCTGGTTCAATTGGTGAAACATCTACTTTGGCCATTTTTATGGGTGCAGCATTCCTACTTTATACTCGTATAGCTTCCTATAGAATTATGGGTGGTGTATTAATGGGAATGATTGCAACGTCAGTTATGTTTAATATCATTGGCAGTGATACAAATCCCATGTTTGCATTTCCATTTTACTGGCATCTAACTGTTGGTGGTTTTGCTTTTGGTATGGTATACATGGCAACAGATCCAGTCGGTGCAGCAATGACAAATACGGGGCGCTGGATATTTGGTGCCTTGATTGGTGTCATGGTTGTTTTAGTTCGAGTGGTCAATCCGGCTTTCCCAGAAGGAATGATGTTGTCGATTTTATTTGCCAATATGTTTGCCCCTGTTATTGATTATTTTGTCGTTCAGGCAAATATTAAGAGAAGGATGAAACGTCATGTCTAATGGAAGTTTAAAAGAACGATTAGAAAAGAATGAAAATTATCAAAAAGCCAACGCCTATAAAGAAAAGGTTTTAGCACTAGGTAATGACAGTTTAGAAAAGACCATTGCCGTGGCACTGGCTCTTTGTTTTGTATGTGCTATTTTGGTTTCATTTGCAGCGGTTGTGTTAAGACCATTACAGATTGAAAACAAAGCACTGGATATGAAGAAGAATATTCTTGAAGTTGCTGGCTTATTAGATGAAGATACTGATATTAATCAAGCATTTTCTGATCAAATAGAAGAAAAACTAGTTGATATTGAAACAGGTGCTTATGTTGAAGATGTGGATGTTGCTTCTTACGATCAACGTAAAGCAGCAAAAGACCCAGTTCAAAATGTTATTCTTGAAAAATCTGACGATATTGCCAGTATTAAACGTAAAGCAAAAATAGCTAAAATTTATTTGGTTAAAAGCGGTGATACGATTGAGTCTATCATTCTACCAATGCACGGTTATGGTTTATGGTCAACAATGTACGGCTTTTTAGCTTTAGAAGCCGATGGTCAAACAGTTAAGAGTATTAACTTTTATGACCAAGCTGAAACACCAGGCTTAGGTGGCGAGGTAGTTAATCCTAACTGGCGTGCTTTGTGGAAAGGAAAAAAAGTTTATTCTGATTCAGGTGAAGTTCGATTAGGTCTGATTAAAGGTGTCGTGGACATTTCTAAACCAGAATCTGAATATAATGTAGATGGACTGGCTGGAGCGACTTTAACCAGCTTAGGCGTTTCCAATCTGGTTAAATACTGGATGAGTAATCAAGGTTTTTCTGCTTATCTTGAAAAAGTTAGAATTGAAGGGGAGGGCTGATTATGAGTGCTGTTGTAGATACAAAAGATTTGGATACTAAAAAAATATTGACTGATCCATTAGTCAATAATAACCCAATTACTTTGCAAGTTTTAGGGATTTGTTCGGCATTAGCGGTAACATCTCAAATGTCAACATCACTAATTATGGCCGTTGCATTAACTGCAGTAACTGCATGTTCAAGTGCTGCTATTAGTTCGATAAGAAACCATATTCCAGGTAGTATTCGTATTATTGTACAAATGACCATTATTGCTTCATTGGTGATCGTGGTGGATCAAGTTCTGAAAGCGTTTGTTTATGATATTAGTAAACAGCTATCAGTTTTTGTTGGTTTGATTATCACTAACTGTATTGTTATGGGACGTGCAGAAGCTTATGCAATGAAAAACCCACCTATGGCTAGTTTTATTGATGGCCTTGGAAATGGTGCTGGATATAGCTTGATCTTAATCATCGTTGCATTTTTTAGAGAATTGTTTGGTTCAGGTAAACTATTAGGAATAGAAATATTCCCATTAACAAAAGATGGTGGTTGGTATGATCCAAATGGCCTAATGTTGTTACCACCTAGTGCATTCTTTATTATAGGTCTTCTTATTTGGGTATTTCGTCAATGGAAGCCCGAGCAATTAGAAGAACCTGATTTTAAAATTATGGATATTTCTCATGGTGAAGGAGGACATCACTAATGAATGAATACGTAAGTTTATTTATTAAAGCGGTTTTTGTAGAAAACTTAGCCTTAGCATTCTTCTTGGGAATGTGTACATTCTTAGCTGTTTCAAAAAAAATATCTACCGCGATAGGTTTAGGTATAGCAGTGATGGTTGTACAGGTGATTACCGTACCAGTTAATAACTTGGTGTATCACACGCTTTTAAAAGAAGATGCATTGTCATGGTTAGGTATTACAGGCGTCGATTTAAGCTTTTTAGTATTACTAAGCTGTATTGGTATGATTGCGGCATTGGTTCAGATTCTGGAAATGATTTTAGATAAATTCTTTCCGGCACTGTTCCATGCATTAGGCGTTTTCCTACCTTTAATCACAGTGAATTGTGCAATTTTGGGTGGTAGTCTGTTCATGATTGAACGTGATTATGACTTTACTCAAAGTGTTGTTTATGGTGTAGGTAGTGGTTTTGGCTGGATGCTGGCGATTACCGTTATGGCTGGTGTTCGTGAAAAATTAAAATATAGCGATATTCCAAAGGGGCTTGAAGGTCTTGGAATTACATTTATTAGTGCAGGTCTGATGTCTCTTGGCTTCATGGCTTTTTCTGGAATCCAATTGTAGAAAGGACGAGTAATGCTTGAAATTTTATTAGGCGTAGTATTATTCACGCTGATCGTGATTGCGCTAGTATTTATTATTATCGGTGCAAAGAGTAAGTTAGTTGCTTCTGGTGATATTGAAATTGTTGTCAATGAAGAGAAAACTATTCATGTACCTGCTGGTGCTAAATTATTAACTGCCTTAGCAGATAATAATTTATTTATTCCATCAGCCTGTGGCGGTGGCGGTACTTGTGGACAGTGTACTGTTAAAGTATTTTCAGGTGGTGGAGATATTTTACCTACAGAGTTATCACATATTACAAAACGTGAAGCCGCGGAAGGTGAGAGACTTTCATGTCAGGTTGCTGTAAAGCATGATATGAAAATTGAAGTTGAAGACAGTGTGTTTGGTGTTAAAAAATGGGAATGTACTGTCAAATCAAATAGCAACGTAGCAACCTTTATTAAAGAACTAGTATTAGATTTGCCAAAAGGTGAAGAGATTAATTATCGAGCGGGGGGATATGTTCAAATTGAATGTCCACCGCATATTTCTAAATATGAAGATATGGATATTGAAGAAGAATATCGTGAAGATTGGGATAAATTTAATCTTTGGCGTTATGTTTCTGATGTAAAAGAACCTACCTTACGTGCATATTCAATGGCTTCTTATCCAGAAGAAAAAGAAATTATGCTGAATGTACGGGTTGCTTCACCACCTCCTGGCGCACCTGATAGCGTGCCTCCAGGGATTATGTCATCATATATTTTTAATCTTAAGCCAGGTGATAAAGCACTTATTTCTGGTCCTTATGGGGAGTTTTTTGCGAAAGATACAGATGCAGAAATGGTCTTTGTTGGTGGTGGTGCAGGTATGGCTCCAATGCGATCACATATTTTTGACCAGCTACGCAGATTGAAATCTAAACGTAAAATGACTTTCTGGTACGGAGCGCGTAGCAAGCGTGAAATGTTCTATATAGAAGATTTTGATATGCTGGCAAAAGAAAATAAAAATTTTGAATGGCATACAGCATTATCAGATGCGTTACCAGAAGATAAATGGGATGGATATACTGGGTTTATTCATAATGTATTATTTGAAGAATACATTAAAAACCATCCAGCGCCAGAAGATTGTGAATACTACTTATGTGGTCCTCCAATTATGAACTCTTCAGTTATTAATATGCTGATTGAAAATGGTGTAGAACCTGAAAATATCATGTTAGATGATTTTGGTGGTTAAATACCTTAAAGCCATATTCACCCTCGGGTGAATATGGCTTTTTTATTTTTCAAGTTTTTGTTTTGACTATGGATTTAATAGACCTAAAACGAGGATCAGTTTTACTGCTCCTCGTTTTTTTATTGACAGCTTGCGAACAACAAAGAGAATCGAAACAATATCCTTTGCATTATTCTGATGCAATTTTTGGTACAAGCTTTACAATTAAAGCGTCATTAATACCTAGTACATTAAAAACTAATGAACTAAGAGTTCAGATTAAACAACTTCTTGATAAGTTAAATGGGCAAATGTCTACTTATCAGCAGGATTCAGAACTATCAAAAATTAATTCTAATCAATCTTCTGAATGGCTAATTGTTTCTACAGATTTATATTCAGTTTTAAAGCAAGCAAATGAAATTTCAAAACTTTCTAATGGTGCATTTGATGTCACAATAGGTCCATTAGTTAACTTGTGGGGGTTTGGTCCTGATCCTATGTCATTTGTTGTGCCCGAAAAAATACTAATAGATAAGCAATTAAAAAAAACGGGCTATAAAAAAATATTATTTGATGATAAAACACATAAGGTAAAGAAATTAGTGCCAGAACTATATATTGATTTATCAGCCATAGCCAAAGGTTATGCCGTTGATCAAGTTGGTATATTACTTGAAAAACAGGGTATATTTGATTATATGGTTGAGATTGGCGGAGAACTTAGACTAAAAGGTAAAAACATAAACAATGAATCTTGGCGAATAGCGGTAGAAAAACCAGCAATAGAAATGGGTGTAATCCAAAAAGTATTGCCTCTAACTAACATATCGTTGGCAACATCAGGCGATTATAGAAACTTTTTTGAGTCGGATGGCGTACGTTTTTCTCATACAATTGATCCTCGTTTTGGTAAGCCGATAAAACATAAACTAGCATCAATTACAATATTGAGCGATACTACAATGAAAGCAGATGCATGGGCTACAGCGTTAATGGTTTTAGGAGTGGAAGAAGGCTATAAAATGGCAGAAAAAGAACAGATCGCCGCTCTATTTATAATTAAAACTGAGGATGGTTTTATAGAAAAATCAACTCCGGTTTTTTTAAATACACTTAGGTAAGAAAATGATATATTTTTTAGTAACATTTGCATTTATGTTGATTGTAATAACAATTATGGCTATTGGGGTTATTTTTGGCAGACGTGCGATAAAAGGGTCGTGTGGTGGTGCAAGTAATGGAAGTTGTGTTTGCGTTGAAAAGTGTGATAAAAAAAAGAAGAGGGAAGCAGAACAAGCAATGATAGAGTTAAATATAAACAAAATTGATATTCCAGTAGTTAAGGAGTAATAAAAATTGACTAATTAATTAGGAGATAACTTATGTTAGCAAAAATAACAATTGCAGATTATATGACCAGAAACATCATGACTTTAAAACAAGATGCTGATGTTCTGGCAACTATAAAGCAATTATTAAGTCATAAAATCACTTGTGCTCCAGTATTAGATCCGTCAGGGAAATTGGTGGGTATGTTTTCTGAAAAAGATAGTATGAAAGTTGTGCTGGATGCTTCATATAATCAAGGAATGAGCGGCATAGTGTCTGATTTTATGAATCATAATTTAATTACAGTAGAAGCAGGTTCAAGTATTGTTGATCTTGCCGATAAGTTTCAAGATTCTTCTGTGAGAAGTTTTCCTGTTTTTGATAACAATAAGTTAGTAGGGATTGTGAGTAGAACAGATGTTTTACGTGCTTTGGTCTCTATGAAATAATCAATGCAAGCTCAGCAAACTTTTTACTGGCATGACTATGAAACATGGGGGCTAAGTCCATCACTTGATAGACCGTCCCAATTTGCAGGTATTCGTACTGATATGGACTTTAATATCATAGGCGAACCTGACATGTTTTACTGCCGATTAAGTGATGATTATTTGCCGGGTGCTGAATCTGCATTAATTACAGGTATTACTCCAGAAACCACTCAAGCTGAGGGTGTTTGTGAGGCAGAATTTGCATCAAAAATAAATCAACAATTTACTCAGGTTAATACCTGTGTTGTGGGTTATAACACGATTCGTTTTGATGAGGAATTTTCTAGAAATATTTTTTATCGAAGTTTTTTTGATCCCTATGAATACAGTTGGAAAAATGGAAATTCGCGCTGGGATATTATAGACCTAGTTCGTGCTGCCTATGCTTTACGACCAGAAGGTATTAACTGGCCAAAAAATGAACAAGGTTTACCAAGCTTTCGGTTAGAATTGCTAACTGAAGCTAATAATATAAGTCATGAAATGGCGCATGATGCAACATCGGATGTCTACGCAACTATCGCAATGGCAAAGTTAATAAAACAAAAAGCACCAAAACTTTTTGATTATTATTTTAACCTTCGAAATAAAAATAAAGTAAAGGAGCTGATTGATACTCAGCAACACACACCACTAGTCCATGTTTCCGGTATGTTTGGTGCGGTAAAAGGAAATACTTCATTGGTAGCTCCTATTGTTTGGCATCCAATAAATACTAATGCGGTGGCTGTTGTCGATTTATCTCAAGATTTATCGCCTTTATTGGAATTGTCTGCTAATGAAATTAGACAGCGTTTATATACAAAAAAAGAAAAATTAGGTGATAAATTACCTATTCCTATTAAGCTGGTACATATTAATAAATGCCCATTTTTAGCGATTGAAAAAACATTATTAGCTGAAAATTCAACTCGATTAGGCATTGATCGAGACACTTGCTTTGAAAATTTAAAAAAATTAAAAGCAAATAAAAAAATAACACAGGTCATATCAGAAGTTTTTCAACAAGAAAATACTTTTGATAATCAGGGCAATGTTGATGCTATGCTATACGACGGTTTTTTTTCTGATAGTGATAAAAGGGAATTTGAAAAAATTCGTAAGATGCTACCAGAGAAGTTAGCTGCTAAGCGAGTCTCTGTTTCAGATAAACGTTTTGAATCACTTTTTTTTAATTATCGAGCCAGGAATTATCCTCAATTTTTATCTGAAACTGAAAAGGTAAAATGGAATTCTCACCGACAAACGACTCTCTCTCCTAAATTAGCTGATTATTTTTCAAATCTTGATAT
>CAZZIX010000036.1:0-15249 GCA_964654345.1 uncultured Methylomarinum sp. | reverse complement strand
AATAAGAAAAGGATAAATTAGCCTGAGTAGCATTTGTCAAATCAATAGTAGGTGACCTCATCGTTGTCACACCATTATCTATATCATAAGACCCCGCATATCGACCAGACCGCCCATCAGTTACTAATGCAAACTCACCTTCAGCGGCATTTTCTGGTTGTAATTCAACACCACGATATGACGTAAAAGATGGGTTTGATCGTCCCCATACTCCAGAAGATGCAGTATCAGACCCAGCTGCATTACGAACCCATCCTTCATCCGTTTCAAAATCGAAACTTATAGAAGAGGGGCTAGTACTATCAGCTGAAACCAGCCAAGTAAAAGAAATCTCTGTTAATCCACTGTTGCTATCACTATCATTTACAGCAACCTTTGAAGAGTATTCCCCAACAGCAGACACTGTACCTGAAATAACCCCAGTACTTTCGCTAATACTTAAACCTGTAGGCAGGCCAGTAGCACTGTATGACAAAGGACTAACCCCACTAGCTTCAATTTGTAGACTTATGTTATCTCCCACTTGGTTTTCTTGAATACCGGGGTGAGTAACTATAGGTGGATCAACTTCACCTCCCAAAATAATTAGCCAAGTAATGGTAATCTGTGCCGATTCACTGTTACTATCCGTCACAGTAACTGTTGACGAGTATTCCCCAGCAGTTGACAGCGTGCCTGAAATAAGACCAGTACTTTCGTTAATACTTAGACCTGTGGGCAAACCAGTAGCACTATATGACAAAGGACTACTTCCACTAGCTTCAATTTGTAAATTAACACTTTCTTCAACTATGCCATCTTGAACCCCAGGATTACTAACGACTGGAGGTTCATTATCAGCTACAGCAACTACCCAAGTAAAAGTAATATTTGCTGAACCACCGTTACTATCACTGACTGTAACGGTTGAAGAGTACTCTCCAACAGTAGAAACTGTGCCTGTAATTAATCCAGCATCTTCACTAATACTTAATCCTGAAGGCAAACCTGTTGCGCTATAGGACAATGTACTACTCCCACTAGCCCCAATCTGTAAACTTACACTATTTCCCACCTGGTTTTCTTGATTACCTGGATTAGTAACAGTCGGAGGCTCATTACCACTTGAATCAGCTAGGTTTACAATAAACCGTGCACCTGTTGAATGCCACAAATCCTGACCTTCAGAAGCAAGATGAGGCATATAGCCTTTATACCAAACGACGATATCTTCAGAATCTATACTTTCACCATCTTTGTATGGAACCTCTGAATGTGGGCCATATGTCCATCCAGTATCTTCACTTGATTTAAAACGCCGACCAAATATTAAATTATTTTCAAAACTATCTATTGGGTCAACTGTTCCATCGACTGGACTCCACCCAGCTGTACCAAATTCAATATTTACACTATCTCCAGTCACTGTATCTCTAACCTGCCATCTATGGCTATTTGCTGACGTTACATTATCATCAGACTCTGTAGAAACAGTTTGCCACTCACTACCAACAAATTTTCGAAGCTGGTCATTTTCTGTTCCCGCTAGATCAAAGTCCATACGCCAGTAGGGATAATGGATATGATCAATGTTACATTGCAGCCCTTTACTAAATATATGACCATCAATAATCCCATCGGCACTCAAATACCATGACTGATAAATCACATAGTTGCCGATGGTATCTTGAACACCTATTTCTAGCCATTGACGACCAGATTGAGTAAATTCACGTAAAACTACAATGTCATTATTTGCCCAGCTTATAGGCGTTAAATCACCACCTAAACGGTCGGCATAAGGGCCGCAAACATCATTATCATAAAAAACCGTCATAACCGGTAGGCTTGCTCTAGCCAATATATCGACACCTTTATATTTTACTTTGGTTAGTGATAGACCATCTAGACGACCACCCACTTGATAGTCAAAGCTCCAGTCCTGCCAATCCCGATGATGCACTCCGTTAAATCTTTCTGCTTGCGCTACATTAAAAAAAATGAGTCCACTTAACAAAATACTCAAGAGTGAAATTACTCTAATTAAAGTTTTCATAATTTATCCTCCCTTGATTTGAGAACACTTCCTTCTGTTAAGTCTACCCATGCAATAAATTCAGGTCTGGCATCAATATGCTCATGAAATGATACATAAGCAACACGAGTATCATAAAACCCTGTTTCACCTGAGGCCAATTCAGATGAAGGTTTAAACGCTAATATTCCATAACCTTTTAGTTGCCGAATTCGACTAAATCCATCATCCTGCAAAGATTCCCGAGCAATTTTCACAGCATCTTTGACTTCTTCAACTGTAAGAGGAGGCTGGTATTGAGATGGACTTATCTGTACAACTTCTTTGATTGATCCTTGGTCAGTTCTAACCTCAACAGTGGTATTATTTGAATGACTAAAAAAGGTCGTAGTCTTTTCAGAGGAAGATGAGTTCTTTTCATCAGCTAGTGTTGTGCTAACAAAAGTAAATTGATCACCTAGCTCTGAAACATTACCAGTTGATAGAGTTTTTTCTATTTCGCCAACATTGATTATCGAATTTGAGCGGACCACACGACTATCTCGCAACCAGACAATATTTTCCATGTTTTTTGATTGCGGCGGCCAGTTATCACCTATTTTAGTAAACCGGTTTACATCAAGATGTTTATGATTAGATGACTGGTTGGATGTTTCGTTTGCCAAAAATTGGGCTGTAAGAGGAGTGATAATAGAAATTACCAAACCTGTTATCCCTGCAACAACGAAAACATTTTTTATTGTTTTGTTTCTATGATGCTTCATATTTTTTCTCTCTCAATTTAACAAATTACTACTTTGCTTTAATTATTGAACTTAATTTTCTAAGTTGCCAAGTAGTTATAGGTTGCCCCCTAAAGTTTGAATTTCAGCATGGCATGCCAAAAATTACTTTTTTAATTCAACAAAGTAGAAATTCTATTATTACAAATAATTTGTATTGGCACTATCAAATTTTATTTTATATTTTTTTCTAGTATTTTCTATGTAGCTAAATAACAATTCAAAAATAGAAATCCTGTATTCATCTAAATTTGTCTCTTACTAAAGTGTCAAAGTTACAGCCTATAACAAGATAAATATGATAATATTCATTTATTCTGTAATGCTTTATAGCATCATAGTAAAATCAAGTCATACCTTCGAACATAATTAAACTCTCGCTCGACAAGGTGACAATATACGATGATGCATTCACTGCCAGACAAACGTAAATTACTCGCAAACACACTTTTTTTCAGGGAAATATCCAGTAGTGAACTTGATAAAATCCTGGCTTTTTCCTCAGAAAGACATTTTAGTGATAGTCAGATAATTTTCCAAAAAGGAGATGTGGGAGGTAATTTATTGGTCGTACTTGATGGTAAAGTGAGGATCAGCACTAGCTCGGACGATGGCAAGGAAATTATTTTAAACACTATCTTTCAAGGAGAGCTGTTTGGTGAAATTGCTTTTATTGATGGTCTAGAAAGGTCAGCAACTGCAACAGCAATTGGGGAAAGCAGCCTACTGACCATCAGACGCTCTGACTTCATTCCTTTTTTAAAAAAAAATCCAGAAATCAGCATTTACTTGTTGAAAGTTTTATGTAAAAAACTGAGAGACACCAGTGAAAGAGTGGAAGTAGTCGCTTTACTTCCTGTTCCTGTGAGTCTAGCTCGTTTTTTGATCAAATCAGCTGAGGAAATGGGAAAGAAAACGCCTGAGGGGCTGTATTTAGACTGGAAAAAATCACAACAGGAAATTGGCAACGAAATTGGAACCTCAAGAGAAAGCGTTAATAAACAACTTAATAAGTGGAAAAAACAAGGGATTATTACATTAGGAGGTCAAAGTCTTAGTGTAACAATTCTGGATTTAGATTCTCTGAGTGATATTGCAGATGGCTTTATTTGAAAGATTATCCTTAAAAACGAGAAATTACATAACCCAGTTATTGATAGTGAGTTTCATTTGTTTTTTTACTATATTTCTTTATAAAAGTGCCTTATTAGAAACGTTAGAGCTGTACGC
This sequence comes from uncultured Methylomarinum sp., assembly GCA_964654345.1. Taxonomy (GTDB): domain Bacteria; phylum Pseudomonadota; class Gammaproteobacteria; order Methylococcales; family Methylomonadaceae; genus QPIN01. The sequence continues at coordinate 11,223 of CAZZIX010000036.1, read as the reverse complement.
ATACGATAAGCTTATTCAACAATACTCAGCAATCAGTAACGCCCCACCAGTGACTGTGATTAAAATCAATGAGACTGATATAAATCAAATGATGAATTATCCAGTTTCAGATGAATTATTGGCTGATGTTCTGGTGCAATTAGAACACTACGAGGCAAGTGTTATTGGCTTTGATATATTTCGTAACATTCCAGTGCAGCCCGGCCATAAAAAACTGGAAACTCTATTATCTCAATATCAAAATATTATTGCCCCAATGAAATATGGTGATAGTAAATCCACAGAAATTCTTCCTCCTCAAATACTGCGAGATACTGGGCAATTCGGTTTTACTGACGGACTAATTGATAGAGATAATATAGTTCGTCGAGGCTTGATTACCTTACATAAAGATCAACAAACAGCCTATTATTCACTTGCTCTACATATGGCGCTTCTGTATTTTCAGAAAAATGACATAAATTTTCAATCTGATACCGCAAATCATCTACAGCTTGGAGCAACCTCCATCCTACCTTTAAAACCTGATGATGGTGCTTATGTCAGCGAGGATACAAAGGGTTATCAATTTCTTCTGGATTTTTGTAAACCACCTGAATCAATTCCACACTATTCATTAGCACAGTTTAGATCGGGGCATATCAAGCTTGAAGATTTTAAAGATAAAGCCGTATTAATCGGGATTGATGCAGAAAGTGTAAAAGATCATTTTTACATGCCATGTAGTGCGGAAGAGTCTGGGCATGATAAATTGATTTCTGGCGTTATGATACATGCAGCAATAATAGATCAACTGGTAAGAATTGCAGAAGATGGGCAAGCCCCAATGAAAACAGCAACTGACTGGCAAGAAATGTTATGGATAATGTTATGGACGGCTTTTGGAGGACTCTTTAGTCAGCGACAACACTCTTTAAAACGCTTATTTGTAGTATGGGTGATTGGGTTGGCTATATTGATTAGCTTTACAGCTTTTCTGTTTTCTCAAGGTCTGTGGTTGATTGTTGCCACTCCAATATTGGCTTTGTTTTTTTCTAGTTTACTCACTTTTGCCTACAGCGCAATAAAAGAAAAACAGCAACGTACACAATTGATGAGTTTATTTTCCAGACATGTTGCACCAGAAATTGCCGAAGAATTATGGCAGAAACATGAACAGTTTTTTGTTGAAGGCCTTCCTCGCCCACAACAAATGGTTTCTACTGTTATGTTTACTGATTTAAAAAACTTTACTGGCCTTGCCGAAGGATTAGAACCTGATGTATTTTTTGAATGGCTAAATGAATATTTTTCTGAAATGACACCGCTCGTTGCCAAATATGGAGGAGTGATTATACGATTTATTGGCGATGCTATTTTTGCAGGATTCGGCATCCCCATACCACGCCAATCAGAAACAGAAACTCGTCAGGATGCGATTAATGCAGTGCGCAGTGCCCTGGCAATGAATAAAAAACTGATACAGTTAAATAAACAATGGCAACAACAAGGTGTACCCGTAGTAGCAATGCGTTTAGGTCTTTTTACTGGCCCAGTATCCACAGGTAGTATTGGCGCTCAAGATCGGATGCAATATACCATACATGGTGATACTGTTAATACTGCTGCACGATTAGAAGCTTTTGATAAGTATCAATTTATCCCTGATTATTTTAATCAACCGTGTCGTATTCTGATTGCAGGAAAAATGGTAGACTATTTATCGGATCACTTTCAATTAGAAGCAATAGGCAATGTTGAATTGAGAGGAAAAAAACAGAGAATTGATGTTTATCAGGTGATAAAGGAAGTAAAAAAATCGAATACTTTTTAAAAAAACAAATTGCTTATAGAAAACACCATTCTTTATCAAACAGAATAATACCCTAGCGAAGGTGCAGAGCTGAAACAGGTACAAAGTAAACTATACGATTTTTCAGCAACACAGCCCACAACTGGTTTCTAAAAACCTGCAAGGATTAACTGTGCGAAGTATAATCAAAATAAGCGTTATCTCACTATCATTATCTTTGGATTTTCAGTTAAATGTAAGTCATGCTGAGCCCCCAGTACTGTTACCTGATGCTATTAGTATTGAAAAGCCTAGACTACCTGATATAAAACCGGAAGCATTGCCCAGCAAACCAGAATTCAGTTTACCAGCTCTTAAAACATCGCCAGAAAAAGACCCCAAACTGTCTTCTGCATTTAGCGTTTTTATAAAGCAAATCATATTAACTGGTAACACGGTATTTTCAGATCAAGAACTCAAAACAATTACTCAGATTTATGAGAATCGTACAGTAAGCAATCAAGAACTCCAGTCACTTAAACATCAATTAACCCAATATTATATAGATCATGGGTACATCAATTCGGGCATTATTCTGCCAGACCAACAAGTTAAAGATGGCATTATTAACATGCAAGTGATTGAAGGTAAATTGACTGAATTTGAAATAAGCGGTAACAATTGGCTACGCTCTTCGTACATTAATGATCGAATAAAGCAAAGCTTTGGCCCCCCGTTAAATATTAAAGATGTACAAAACAGACTGTTATTATTACAACAAGATCCATTGATTGAACGAATTAATGCTGAGCTGCATCCAGGATCAAAACCGGGACAAAGTAGAATGAACCTTGCTGTAACGGAAGCAAGACCTTATCAGGCAGGATTTATTATAGCAAATGATCGCTCACCAAGTATCGGTGGCGTTAGTGGAAGACTCTGGCTAAGACATAATAATTTAACAGGGCATGGAGATGCTTTAAGCTTTAGCTATACTGCAATGGAAGGTCTGGATGACTTTAGTGGATCCTATTCTTTACCTTTAACAGCGTATGATACCCGCCTAAACCTTTATTATCAAAACAGCGAATCTGATGTTATAGAAAAACCAATTAATGGCCTTTCCATTCACAGCCGTGCAGAAACCTATGGTGTATCACTTGCACAACCACTCTACAGAACACCAAATCAAACATTTTCGGTATCACTTGCATTTGAATATCGAAACAGTAAAACTTTTCTTGATAACAAACCCTTTTCTTTTTCAGATGGTGTACCTAAAGAAGGTGAGGATAAAGGTGAAAGTAAGATTTCTGTACTCCGATTTACACAGGAATGGGTAGATCGTAATCAGACACAAGTTATAGCCGCTCGTTCAACTTTTAATTTAGGGATAAACACATTAGGTGCAACTGACAACAGTAATGGACTCCCAGATGGACAGTTTTTTAGCTGGTTAGGCCAATTCCAGTGGATTAGGCGCTTGCCATGGCTGAACAGTCAATTACTTTTTCATACAGATATACAGTTGGCTCACGACTCATTATTACCACTGGAAAAATTTTCCATTGGTGGGCGGCGCAGTGTCCGAGGATACAGAGAAAATCAGTTTGTAAGAGACAACGGCGCGATCACCTCTCTGGAATGGCGAGTCCCCATCTTTCGGCTTCCTATTCAAGGATTGAGCAACTTTATCTCTGATGGAACTATTCAGCTAGCAACCTTTGTCGATTTTGGCTGGTCAGAAAATGCAGACTCGTTGACAGAAAACACCAAAACTATTGGAAGCTGGGGATTAGGCCTATTATGGGATCCTACACCAAAAATACACACAGAATTTTACTGGGGACTTCCATTTCGATCAATTAAAGAAGGGACAGAACATGATTTGCAAGACTTTGGAATTCATTTTCAGATTAATGCTCATTATTAATACAAACTATCGTAAGTCTTTAAAATATTACACCGTTGCCAAAGGTAGCTTTCTAAGCAAAGTACGATACGTAACCGACATACGAACAGGAAAAATTTATGAAAAATAACATTAAAATATCCAAGATAAAGAATGGTTTTTTAATCTTTTCCTGTTTTTTCTGTTCATATGGAATAGCAGAAGTCACTCATGATGGCTCAATAGGAACTACTGGCACACTTAATGGCCCTAATTACCAAATAACAGAAGACAGAGGAAACCGGGTAGGCAATAATCTATTCCACAGTTTTGGACAATTCAACCTAAATAATACAGAAAGTGCTACTTTTAGTGGTTCAGCAGGTATTAATAATGTCATCGGTCGTGTTACTGGTGGGCAAGCATCAAATATAGATGGTACTTTGCGCGTCACCATTCCAGATGCCAATCTATATTTGCTAAACCCGGCAGGTATTATTTTTGGTGAGAATGTAAAACTGGATGTACCCGGATCATTTCATGCTGGTACTGCTGATTTCTTAAAATTTCAGGATGGTGTCCAGTTAAATACGGGAGAAACAACCGCTAACCCTATACTAACCACAGCTGAACCAGAAGCCTTTGGTTTTTTAGGCAATACTCCTGCAAACATTTCTTTAACTGGAGGAAATAATACTGTGCTTGAGGTCGCCAATGGAAAAACCATCTCTCTGGTTGGTGGTGATATTAATATTAAAGATTCCTCACTTTATGCTCCTGGTGGGCAGATTAATCTTGTTAGCGTAGGTTCGGCAGGAGAAGTTAGGAACTCTGAATTGGGACTAAATACTGCATCATTTACAAAAATGGGAGGTATTAACATTAGTCAGGATACACTTATCTCTCGAGTTATCGTGGGACAAAATATGGCAATCGCAAATATTGATGTCAGTGCTGATAAATCTGGCAAGGTGTTTATTCATGGTGGACAGATGGTTATGGAGAATGCCCATATTACGTCTAATGCTATAGATGAAAGTGGAGATTTGACGATTAAAGTAAACAGTTTGGATTTTCGTGATGAAAGCGAAATTCTTTTGTTTACTATAGACGGTAAGAGTGGAGATTTAGCACTTTATGTAGACAACCATCTGGAATTTCACAATACTGGCGAAATTAGTGTATTAACAGGAAATGGCGAGGGTGGAGATTTGGAGATTAATGCAGGAAGTCTATTTCTTCGTGAAGGTAATATTCTTTCAGTCACTGGCAATGGCAAGGCAGGAGATTTAACAGTTAATGTAGACAACCATTTAGAAATCCGTGATGGTGGTGAAATTAGCACGGCTATACCCTCAAGTGCTAATAGTCAAGGTGGTGATTTAACTGTAAACGCCAGATCAATTTCTATCGTTGGTGATCAATCCAACAACTTTACTGGCATAAAAAGCGATCCCCGTGAAAATAATAACGGAAGATCAGGTAATTTATCGGTCAGTGCAATAGATCGTCTGGAAATTCGTAACGGTGGTCAAATCAGTGCTTCCACTCTTGATGGCAAAGGTGGTGATTTGGAAGTCAATGCCCAAACGATATTTATAGATAGAAATCAGTCCGACACATTTACGGGAATATTAAGTCAAACAACATCGAATAGTTTTGACAGTGCCGGTGGTGATTTAACTATTAATGTTGGCCGTCTGGAAATCCATAATGGTGGTGAAATCAGTGCATCTACTTTCGGTAATGGTGATGGTGGAGATTTGAATGTATATGCTAAGGAGATATTAATAAACGGTGATCAGGCTGATATTTTTACAGGAATAACTAACCAGGCGAGAGAGAACGGTTTCGGTAATACTGGTAATTTAACGGTCAATGTAGATCATTTGGATATTATCAGTGGGGGTGAAATCAGTTCATCAACTCTTAGTAAAGGCAATAGTGGTAATTTGAAAGTGGATGCCCAGACAATAGTTATAGACGGCGGTCAAGTCGATACATTTACTGGAATAACAAACCAGGTAAAAAAGGGTGGTTTTGGCAATGCGGGTGATTTAACTCTTATTGTAGACCATCTTGATATTCATAATGGTGGTGAAATTAGTGCATCTACTTCTGGTCACGGTAATGGTGGTAATTTGATGGTAGAATCCGAGACAATATTTATTGACGGTGGACTGACTGACGATTTTACTGGAATAACAAACCAAGCAAAAAAGGATAGTTCTGGCAATGCAGGTGATTTGACGATTATCACAGATTCATTAGAAGTCCGTGACAATGCACAAATCAGTGCTAGTACCTTTAGTACAGGTAAAGCGGGTAACCTAAAGATAGAAGCAAATAACATTTTTTTACATGATGCAAAATTGGTCTCTAAGAGTGAACTTGGAAATATTGATATTTCAAAAGACCCTAATGTAGCTAAGTCAGGTAATATTAAAATCACCGTAAACAATACACTTAATTTGGAAAGCAATGCTTCTATTTCCGTGGAGACAAATAAAGCAAACGCTGGAATGATCAATATTGAAGGTGAAGGCATCCTAAAAGCAAGTGAAGGTAGTAAAATTATAACGTCTGTTGCCAATGGTGAAGGAAAAGGTGGTGATATTTCCATAATTACACCTTTCACTGTTTTAGATGGCAGTTCCATCAAAGCCCAGGCGGTTAAAAATGCGGGGGGGAATATTACTATCTCAGGAATTTTATTCAAATCCCCACATAGCATTATATCTGCTTCATCTGAATTAAGTATGGACGGTGAAGTTACGCTAAAACCCGACACCAATATTAGCGACAGTATTACCACTCTCCCAGATACATTAATGAATGCTCCCACCCAGATAAGCGAACGCTGTGCGACTCGTAGTAATAGAGGTGATTTGAATAGTTTTGTCATTAAAGAACGTGTAGGCTTTCCCTCCAGACCTGGTGAGTTAGCCCCATCAAAAGTTATTGACTACTCAACGTTTGAAAAAAATTCTCTTCAAAATTCAGGAGGCCTTGATGAGACCTATTCTAACTCGGAAAAAAATAATCAATTACCAATAATAACTGGAAGATGTACGGAATAAATAAGTCCATTCAGAGGGCAATATTTCATTCAGGTTTCTTAAAAAGAATTTCTGCAATTTTATCTAATCCAACCTGATTTATTAAATGGATTAGATTGTCTGGCTGCTGTTTTTGTTGTTCAATGGCCGTTGCAACAGCCTCATACCAATAACCAGATTGTGCATAAATTAAAGTCTTTTCTCCGGCAGATGATTCTTTTAGTCTTTGTTGCAACTTTTCATCAGCTTTTAAATATCTAATTTTACTGCTAGAAACATAATCTAATGAACGAGCTTGTGGTTTTTTTACCAGAGCAATAGACCATGAATATTCAATTCCGGGCTTTAGAATAATATCGTGATTAGCGAAGTTCACTTGATGAATACCGCTTTTTTCTAGCAAAGGAAGCCGTGTTCTTAAAATGGGAGTAATAGATTCCTCAGAATTCAATACAAATTCTATAAACTGAAAAGATTTTGAAATCGGTCGAGATATAAACCAATATAAATTTGGCTGAGACTGAGAAGTAATGCCCGTGTGAGATGGTGTGAGCAATGAAAATAAAAGATCAAGCTGATTCTCAGAACTACGAACACCCATGCTACGAAGCCGGTCTGATGAAGGTGCCCCTAAAAATGGTGGAATATATTTTATTTTTTTAACTGCCTTAGTTTCTGACCCTGTTTTTTTCTTGATATTATTATTTTCTCCGTTCAAAATCTCCTGATATTCTTCTGAATTAGTATTTTTATTGTTATTAGCCAAGCAGCTGAAAGATACAAGGCTTATGCCCAAAAGAATGAGTCGTAGAATACCATTATTCATAATTGAACCTTTTCTGGTTTAAAATTTTCTGTAGCATTATTTAAACTCATTGTGATATTAAGTGCTATGAGCTAGTTCACAGGAGTAAAAGTAAACTCATTGTAAAATGGTTGGTATTATAGCCAGTTACCTATCAATAAAAATGCCGACCAAAAATAAGGGTGTTTATAGGGAGTATTTTGTATCAAATGAGTTTGAGCATTTTTTAAAGCCTTGGCTTTTGATATCGAACGTTGTTTAAGCTGTCGATAAAATTCTGAAACTAAATCTGAAGCTGCTTGATCGTTAATAAACCACAAAGTAGCTACAGCACTTCTTGCCCCTGCTTTAACGGCAATTCCTGCCAAACCTAAAGCGGCCTGATCATCACCCACAGCAGTTTGACAAGCACTTAATGTTAACAGCTCGATAGGGTTGTTCCGAAACTTACTTAGACCGATAAGATTTTCAAGCTTATCCATATTTAATTTACCATCAAAAGTTAATACAAAGTTTTCATTTGCATCACTTTTAAACTGACCGTGCGAAGCTATGTGGACAATATTGAATGAATTGTTTTTCAATTGATTTTCCAAATTTTTTAATAAAAATGCTTTATCTTGTAATAATTCACCTCCAAAAATTTCCTGGATACTTTTCAATTCTGAGGCAACATGTGGTAAGGGAGAAAACCCTTGAACTGATTTGGTTAAGCCTGTGGAAAGAATATTCACGGTTTTTTCGTGTAGTGGTTTGGGGTCTGTAAGATTGAGTCCAGGAGTATTTGCAATGGCGTATTTTTCAATCAGAAACCTTTCACCATCATGTAACGCTGCCAAAGGAATAGTTCTTAATGATTCATCGGGAACCATAATTAAAGTATCTATTTTTTGCTGATTTAATATGCTTTGTAAAGGCGCAATAAGCCATTGGTAGAGTTGCTGAGCTTGCTGTAAATATTCACGAGTTGTTCGATTTTCCAGATTATAGCGGAATTGCTTTACTACTTCGTTTATCTGAGTACGACTAGCGGGAACAGTAAAGCGTTTTAGTCCATCGGGTAGACTCAGTAAAATCTCAAAACGATCTGCAAGAAGGATAGGATAAATTGCAGCAGTGTGATCACCTATGTTATCTAAAGGTCGTATTTTTTGTTCTAAGGCAGCAACACAATCATCTTTAAAGTAATCCTGTAATTCTGCTACTTTTAGACGCTCCATGGTATTTCGTGCAAGTATTAAATTTTGCTGGATTTTTTTTTGATCTGTTAATTTATTGCTAGAAAACAATAATAAGTCTGTCAATTCTAGATATAAAGGGCTGATCTCTTCTTTAAAGGTAGAATTGCTATGTTGTTGAGAGGATATTTTTTGGCGTAGGGGTTGTAATGTGTTGATTGCTTGTTGATAAGCTGAAATTGCGGCTAGATTGTCTCCTTTTTCTTTTAGAATACGCCCTGTTTGCCATTGCCAGCGAAATAAAATTTCGGCAGCATTTATATTTTCTAAAGCAAAAATTGCCTGAAGAGTAAGTTGTAATGCCTCATCATACCGGCCTTCATCTGCATAGAGTTTTCCTATATTCCCTTTTGCGTAAGAAATAGCTCTCGCATCTGACATATGTTCACCCAGAGTATTAGCTTGTTTAAATGCATCATACGCATAAGCCTGCCAGTGAGATGATTTTAGATGGTTGTTCGATAATTGTTGTGCAATTTGACCAAGGGTAATCCAGTTAAAAGCTTTTTTATGATTATCATTGGCTTTTTTTAGCCATTTTTTTGCAACAAGTAACGTCTTTTCTATCTGATTAATATCGGCAGTTTTGGATGCAGCGATAGCTGAATTGACTGATGCTTTTTCTACTATCTTTAAATTATCAGTAGATTGAGCTAACTGAATACTTTCCTCATAGGATTTAAGCGCGAGGCCAAATTTTTCCTGTTGTGTTTGCAGATTTCCTTGATTATTAAGTATCGCTGCAAGCAAATATTTTGACTGGAGAGCGCGCGCTTTTTCTTCACTTTTTTGCAGAAACTCTCCGGCTTTATCGTATTTTCCCATTGCAGTAAAAGCAGCAGCTAAACTACTCAACACAGAAATAATTTGACGTGGGGCGTTTATTTTGTCCGACAAGACTTTTGCTTCATTAAGTACAGGAATTGATTCAAGAATTAGTCCTTGAGCATGATAAGTATCAGAAAGTTGCAGAAGTGCTGTGATTTGTTGATTAATTTCACCCGATTGGGCAAAACCTTTTGCCTGATTTGACCAATATAAGGCGGCATTATCAAAATTATTGTACTGAAAATCTGTGTTATCAAAAGGTTTTGATTTAGCTTCTTCGGCAAAGACTGAAAACACCGTAAAAAAAAGCAATATCACTTTAAATCTGAAAGTTAGACATTGATGGTTGGGATAGCAAGAAAAAGACAGAAATGATGTTCTCATATAATTGCCTAATCTGAAAAAACTAGAGACAGTTTATTATGTAAACGTTTGGAATGCGAGTGCTAATCAACAATAAGCAAAAGATAATATTAAATAATTGCCTAGCTGTGATTTAGTTCATAGGTGTTTGAAATGAAATAAGAGATTATTTTATCCAACAACGTAATTAACGAGTCTTAGTGAATAACTCATTTTAGCCTCTAGGGGATCATAATGATCAATTTTTATTTACGTTCTTCTATAAACAAGGAGACAATTAGTGAAAACTCTTATTTGTGCAAAACAAAGTGTTAGCGAGTCTGACTTGCGAAGCCATGTAGAAAAGATTTCTAGTGTTAAAAGTAAACAAGATATTATTAATCTTTGCTCGACTATTGCAGAGAACCTAGGAACATCATATTTTACATATACCTTACTACTACCCAGTGATTTTCACAGCCTTAGATATAAAGTTATCAGTAATTTAAACGCTACTTGGACAGAAAGATATAAAAAACAATCATATATTTTAGTCGACCCTGGTATCAGAGAATGCATGCAATCCTTTATTCCTGTTTTTTGGGATACACAAAAACATTATTCCGAAAAATTATCAATAAATGCCAAAACCATGATTGAAGATGCTCATGAGCATGGATTAAGAGCAGGTGTTCTGGTTCCCGTTTTTGATAGTCGTGGAATTAACGGAGTATTTGGATTAGGTCTTGATGCCGATTTATATACCAGCCAGAGTCAGAAACATTTACAACAGATAGTCCCTTATGTGAGCTATCTTGGCGGGCTAATTCACCAATCAATGATCAAACTTTTCAGCCAGGAGGAATTAGATAAAAAGGAACCACTGACGAAACGTGAAAAAGATTGCTTATGCTGGGCAGCTGACGGGAAAACAGCTTCTGAAATTGGCTTAAAACTCTATATCTCTGAAAATACAGTAAAATTTCATTCTAAAAATATTATGAAAAAGCTCGGAGCCAAAAATACTGTCCAGGCTCTTGCAATTAGCATCCTTAATGGGACTATCAAACCACTATTAAAGGAGGTACAGACACCGAAAATATTATCTTAACATCAATAAACGAGGATCTGAAAAAACCCTCCTTTTGGGTAGCTCTATCTTTATCCAGGCTGGAGTAAACTGAACATGCCCATAATTGTTCTTAGGACAATCGAGAAACTAATTTTACAAATCAACAGAGGAACTACTATGAAAAAATTATATTCAGGAATTTTTATTTTCTTTTTTT
>CAZZIX010000035.1:3642-15766 GCA_964654345.1 uncultured Methylomarinum sp. | reverse complement strand
ACATTACTGGATATTGCCAGAGCTTTTAATATGGGGCAGAATGAGATACTGATGGCAAATCCTAAGGTTGATCGATGGTTGCCTGGGAAAAATACCAAAGTAAATATACCTATTAGTCGCTTATTACCTGATACTCCTCATAACGGTTTGGTTCTAAATCTGGCAGAGTTTCGCCTTTACTATTATCCACAACAAAATAAGAATCAACCAAGGGTTGTTATCACTCATCCTATTAGCATAGGTCGAGTTGATTGGGAGACACCGTTAGGAGATACAACTGTAATAGCTAAAAATAAAGACCCTATCTGGATTCCTACTCAAGCAATTAAGGATGAACATGCTGCCGAAGGCGATATTTTACCCGATGTTTTTCCTGCGGGACCGGATAATCCTTTAGGAGAATATGCGATTAGATTGGGGGTTCCAGGTTATTTAATTCACAGTACCAATAAGCCTTTTGGTGTTGGCATGCGTGTTAGCCATGGATGTATCCGAATGTATCCAGAAGATATTGAGCTGTTGTTTCCGAAAATAAAAAAGGGGATAAAGGTACATATCGTTAATCAGCCTATAAAAGTAGGTTGGTCAGACAATATTTTATATATAGAGGTACATCCAAGTTTGGACGATAAGAAAACTAGTTATGGTGACAGTTTGGATATTGCTTTAAATTTAATTGAGCGGGCGAATAATTACAAAGTTCTAAAAATTAATGGGGGGGCATTAAAACGAGCCTTAACGAGAAGAAATGGAATCCCTGTTTCTTTAGCAAAGCGAAAAGCTCTCTAGACTTAGAGTTTTTTTATAACCCCCCGAGGATATGATGCTCTCGGAGGGTATCAAGTATAAATTACTTCATCATTGATTTTTTAAACATACGATCAAGTTTACTATTAGTATCTTGAGCATATTGTGCAGCACGGCTAGCGGCCGCTTCGGCTGCTGATGATTTAGAAGCTGCAAGCTCCGAAGCAGATTGGGCTTTTGCTGCATCAGATGATGCAGTTGATATTTGAGAACTCAAGTTATCAATTTGTGACTGTAAGTTATCAATATCAGACGAACTTGCGCAACCTGTTGCTAAACCTGCGACAAGAATGACACTTGATATTTTCATTGCTTTCATAGTTTTCCTATATATTTATAGTTTCGAATCTGGATTTAATAGTTTCTTCTCTCATTTATCAAATACCTAAGTGCAATTCTCTCTCTTTTTTTAACTTCTTTCCAGTCTTATTTTATTTTTTATTATTTTATTGTCACCAACGTTCCCTTGTTCATCCACTGACTTAACTTATCTATCTGATTGTTTGTTAAGGCAATACATCCATGAGTCCAGTTAAATAAATTATGAATTTTTTCACTAGCAATGCCTAAGCCATGAATACCAATGACACCTCCAATGGGTGTGTTTTGTGGCGGAACTTTGTTTAGTTTGTGTGCTTTAATAATGGAATCGTAAGAATCATTCGATAAATATCCCTTTTCTAATCCATAGTTAGCATTATCAATAGATGGATAGTCAAAACCATAGAATTTGCGGAATTTACTTTTATTATTAACCCAGCCTATTTTATAGGTTCCGATAGGAGTAATATCATCACCTAGCTGTTGTTTAATGCCAGCCCCGTTACGGCCAATAGAAATATTATTCATTATAGCTAGTGTTTTAAGTCCTTTTTTTACTTCAATGTTTAATGCCTGAGTATCTACTAATAACCACACTGGTTCGCCTGCCTGTAGCGGTATAGATAAAAATATAAAACTCAGAATTAAAGTTTGTGCAATCCGAACTTTCTTCATAAAAACCTACATAAAATAAAATTTTGGTGTATTTTAAACATACTAATTTAATGTCTCAGCAAGGTTAAAAATGCAAATAAATACTCAACCAACCACTCCCTACAATGATCAAAAACCGGGTACTTCTGGACTAAGAAAAAAAGTAACTGTCTTTCAACAAGAGAACTACTTAGAAAATTTTGTCCAATCAATTTTTAATTCTTTACAAGGTTTTCAAGGAACATCTTTAGTTTTAGGGGGTGATGGTCGATTTTTTAACCGCGAAGCCATACAAATTATTATAAAAATTGCTGCCGCCAATGGTTTTGGCGAACTTATTATTGGCCAGGGTGGGTTGTTATCCACACCTGCCGTATCAAATTTAATCAGAATTAATCATGCCTTTGGTGGAATTATTCTTTCCGCAAGCCATAACCCCGGAGGCCCTGATGAGGATTTTGGGATTAAATATAATGTCAGTAATGGAGGCCCTGCCCCAGAAAAATTTACCGATGAACTATACAAAAATACCACCACTATTTCAGAATATAAAATTGCTGACATTTCTGATGTTGATATAGATAGTATAGGTCAACAAAAAATAGATGCATTAATTGTTACCATAGTTGATCCTGTTTCAGATTATGCTGACTTAATGGCTAAGATTTTTGATTTTGACTTAATTAAAAATAGTATCTCTTCAGGTAAAATAACCCTCTGTTTTGATGCAATGCACGCAATTACCGGCCCTTATGCGACTCAAATTCTGGAACAGCAATTAGGCGCACCAAAAGGTACTGTTATTAATGGCATTCCTCTGGAAGATTTTGGTGGTGGACATCCTGATCCTAATATGGCACATGCAAAAGAATTAACGAGTAGAATGTTTGGTAGTAATCCACCTGTTTTTGGTGCTGCATCAGATGGTGATGGAGATCGGAATATGGTGATGGGAGCTAATATTTTTGTCACACCAAGCGATAGTTTGGCGATTATGGCAGCAAATGCCCAGCTGATTCCTGCCTACGCCAAAGGAATATCAGGTGTAGCTCGGTCAATGCCCACTAGTCAAGCGGTAGACAGGGTTGCTAAAAAATTAGGATTACCCTGTTTTGAAACACCAACAGGCTGGAAGTTTTTTGGTAATCTTTTAGATGATGGCAAAATCACTTTATGTGGAGAAGAGAGTTTTGGGTCTGGATCTGATCATGTTAGAGAAAAAGATGGTTTGTGGGCTGTTTTATTTTGGCTAAATCTGGTTGCTAAAAAAGATCAATCTGTTGAAGAGATAGTCTTTGATCATTGGAAAATTTATGGTCGTGATATTTATTGTCGACATGATTATGAGGCTGTCGATACAGACATTGCTAATGAAATTTTTGATCATTTAATCAGCCAATTACCTGCTTTGGCAGGTCAAAAATTTGCTGAGTATACAGTTAAATATGCAGATGAATTCAGTTATACAGACCCAGTAGATCAAAGTGTGAGTAATAACCAGGGTATTCGTATTGGTTTTGAAAATGGCTCACGCATTATTTTTCGTTTATCAGGGACGGGAACAGTGGGTGCTACATTAAGAATTTACTTGGAAAAATTTGAAGCTGATAGTAATAAGCACAAGCAAGATGCCCAAGAGGCATTGGCCTTTTTAATAGAGCTGGCAGAGCAGTTTTGTGAAGTAAAAAAACGGACAGGTAGAACAGAGCCAACAGTTATTACCTAATTATATTACTTCCTGAAGGTCGTTTTTTATATAGAAAAACATAGATGATTAACAATTTTGACCCTGAAAATACGGCGTTATTAACAGGTGTTAACCTGATAGAAGCAAGCGCAGGCACGGGTAAAACTTATACCATCGCTATGCTTTTTTTGCGTTTTGTAGTTGAGAAAAAATTAGATATTAAACAAATCTTGGTCGTCACTTTTACTAAAGCAGCGACTGAGGAACTAAAAGATAGGATTCGGTCTCGTTTAATTGAGGCTAGACTGGCTATCATTAATTTTAATAATGAGGGACTGAACGCCGCGCTTTATCCTAATAAAAGTGATAATAAAATCAAGCAATGGCTTAATAATCTAGATATAGAACCAGATCTTATTTTACAACGTCTACATAATGCATTATTAGATATTGATCAGGCGAGTATATTCACAATTCATGGGTTTTGTCAGCGTATTCTGGCTGAACATGCACTTGAAAGTGGGCAGTTATTTGATACTGAATTAACGGGTGATATTAGTGAAATTAAGCAAGCTTGCTCGGATGATTTCTGGCGAAAAAACATCTATCAGCGATCTGCCTGGGAAGCGTCTTTACTGACAGCGCATTATCCTACACCTGATAAATTACTTGCTAGTGTTGATTTTATTACAGCTGATCTAACTGTTTTTCCAGATTATGAAGATTTAGACCAAAAGTTGATTGAGTTGAAACAACTCTGCAAAAATAATTCAGCTATTGAGACATCACTTACTTTGTTACAAAAAAAACTAGCAGATGGAAAATTTAAAGTTAGTTTTGCTAGTGAATTTGAAACAATAATTCAATCAATTTTTGACTGGCTTAACAATAATAGTTTAACAATACCTGATTTTTATTTATTTACCGAACAAGGATTATTTGATGCATTAAATGGCAATAAATTTAGAAAAAGTAACGCAAACCCTTTTTCATCTGATGAGCAAAAACAGGCTTATATTGATTCTTTGAATTTTGACTCGGCACCTTTTGAACAACTTAATTCGAGTATTAATAAATTAAGTATAGTCTTTCGACGAGCTCTTCTTGAAACACTGCATGAAGAAGTTACTAATAAGCTACAAGAATTAAATATTGTATCGTTTGATGATTTAATCACCCGTCTTGTCGATGCGTTAGCCGGAATAAAAGGACAAGCTTTACGAGAGGGCATTCAGCAACAATATCAAGTGGCTTTAATTGATGAATTTCAGGATACTGATCAAAGCCAGTGGTATATTTTTTCTACCTTGTTTAAGTCCAAAGAACACTCGCTTTATTTAATCGGTGATCCAAAACAGGCAATCTATAAGTTTAGAGGGGCAGATATACAATCTTATTTTGCCGCTAAAACACATGCAGATCATCAGTTTAGCTTAAGTTTTAATTGGCGCTCCTGCCCACAGTTAGTTGAAGCTATTAATGTACTATTTAATACCAACAACCCATTTTTCTCAGAAAAGTTAGATTTTAATCCCATTAAGCCAGCATTGGCTTCAGAAGATGGTGAATTAGTAGAACAAGGTAAATCTTTACCACCTTTAGTTTTATGGCAACTAGATAAAAGTGATAAAGAAATTTGGACGGCTGGAAAGGCTGCAAATGAAATTAAACTAGCCGTTGTTAATGAAATTTTAAATTTACTTCTCCCCGAATTTAATATTCAAAAAAATAGTCATTCCAATAAAATCCATCCTAAAGATATTGCTATTTTAGTAAGGACCAATCCACAAGCAAAAGATTTTCAACAGGCTTTAAATGAAGCAGGCGTTACTGCTGTCATTAACAGCAAAGAATCAGTTTTTTCTTCAGCTGAAGCGATTGATCTTTATTTTTTATTACTAGCCATTGCTGAACCGACAAATATTCTACTTATTAAACAAGCATTAACGCTTCCCTGGTTTGACCTTGATGGCCAACAATTGCTACGAGTTCTTAATGATGAACTCGTGTTGGACAGCTGGTTTTCTCGGTTTCAAAATTATAATTTGTTATGGAAAAACAAAGGCTTAATGGTCATGATATTGCAGTTTCTTTCTGTTGAAAGAGTATCTCCCCACCTATCAAAAAATAAATTAGCGGAAAGATGCCTTACCAATTTGCAACACTGTATTGAATTAGTTCAGCAAGCAGTGGTTGATGAACATTTGGGCATTAATAAAACACTAGCCTGGTTACATAAAAATATTACACAGGCATCTTCAGGTTCTATTCCATATGATGATCAACAACTTAGATTAGAAAGTGATGAGGATTCTGTAAAAATCATTACCATGCATAGTGCTAAAGGACTGGAATACCCTATCGTTTTTTGTCCTTTTTTATGGCAACGAGGGGATCGTTTAAAGAAGGAAAAGTTGCTGATTAAATGCCATAAAAAATCAGAAATGATTGCTGATTTAGGCTCGGATCATTTTGAGAGCCATCGTAAAATAGCGCTAGACGAAGAATTGGCAGAGGATTTACGAATTTTCTATGTTGCGATTACTCGAGCTAAATATCGTTGCTATATTAATTGGGCAGATGTACGAACAAAAGATAAACCTAACAATTCTGCAATGGCTTATTTACTGGGTTTTTATGCTGATAATTTTTTGCTACAACAAGAAAAACTTAAACAATATAGTCTTAATTATCCATTAGCTTTTGAATATCGCTTATTAAATAGTGGAGAAGAAATCACTAGAAACTGGGAGTCGCAAAGAGTAAACAACAAGCTCTCATATATTCAAAGACAACGATCACTTTATACTTACTGGCAAATGAGTAGTTATACCGCACTATCATCTTTGAGCATTACTGAAACACCCGAATTGCCAAATGATAAGGCTAGAGAAAATACTATCAGCAAAGAGTTAGAACAAGAAAATTTCGAGTTACCAAGAGGGGCTCATACAGGTAATGTAATCCATGATTTATTGGAAAATAATTCATTCAAGCTGTTAGCTGGAGGTGGTGATATTGGTCTTCAACGAGATAAATCCTGTTTGCGGTATGGATTGAAATGCAATAACCCAGAGCAAATAGATCAGCTATTAAACCGGACAGTCAACACAGAATTAAATAGTGAAAGTGATAGTTTTTGTCTAAAAGATTTGACAGATCAGCAGTGTTTAAAAGAAATGCCATTTTATTTATCTATGAAACAAATGGATGTTAGTAAAATAAACCAGATTTTAAAAGGAGACCCCACTTTTCAACCTTTATCTACTAAAACATTGTGTGGATATTTGACTGGATTTATTGATTTAATCTGTGAATATAATGGACGATACTATGTAATGGATTATAAATCGAATGGACTTAGTTCGTATGATCAGGAATCATTAACTACTTCTATGCGAGAACATAATTATGGTTTGCAGTATTGGATTTATACCTTAGTTTTACATCAGTATCTTAAAAAGAGATTATCAGGTTATTGTTATGAGCAACATTTTGGTGGTGTGATGTATTTGTTTGTTCGGGGGATGATGGTTGGGGAAAATAAAAATAACGGTGTTTATCAGATAAAACCTGAACTGGGGAAAATTGAACAATTAGCTAATTTGTTTATTTTAAAATCATAATTTAGTCACTGGGTGCCGTTTTATTTATTTTTTTTATTTAAAATAAATGGGGTAAATAAGCTAGAGAAAATGATTAAAAAAGGATTGAGTGATATGACTTAATTTAATGATGGCAAATGGCACATAATTAGTTATTTATACTTATTTTATCGTATATTTCCTCACAATAACTTAACTCGTATTCTAAGACAGCAATTCGTATGCCATAAAACAGGTGTTGTGATGTGCGTCAAAATGTCACATTTCCATTAAGGAAATTGATCAGTAAACTGTAAGCAACTCTTGTATGCGTCCCCTCCTCTTGGGGAAAACTAGAGTTGAACATCCTTCCTCTCGTGCGGTCTATATGATTCATATTGACCGCACATTTTTGGAGTTTTCTATGCACCGTAATTATCAATCGATTTATTCTTGTGTTGAAAATCATCAGGAATTAACTATTCAAACAGCTTTTCATGAGGCAGGCCATGCTGCCAGTATTTATATTGGAAATAAAGAAAAGCAATTACCTCCCGTTTTTTTCCAGATTCAAATAACCCCTCCATCAAAAAACAATGATCAGTTATATTCTGCTAAAGTAATAGATGGTCAATTAATACAAGATCTCCCAATTGCAGGAAATAAGAGTCTTGAATATTTATCTATTGAAGAACGACGAGACTACCAAATTGCTTACGAAGCAGATGTTATGAATTTATTGGTTGGCCCTTTAGCTGAAGCTAAATATGTTTTAGATAGAGATGATGAGCCATTTAGTTTAGGTCTTTTAAATACCCATGCATTAAATTACTACGGGGGTTCTTCTGATATAAAAAAAGCTTATGCTTATATTAATTTTTTTATTTCGTCTGAACAACATCGAGAAGTTAAAATGCATGAATTATTTGTGCAAGCATTTCGATTTATTGAAAACCAAGACAACTGGACTTGTGTAGAAAATTTAGCAAAGCATCTTTTGCATAGCAAAAAAGAAGTGCTTTCATGTGAAGATGCAGTAGAAATATTTGACAGCTCTTTAGCAGCCTAACAACTGATGGTAAGTTTTCCTGTATCTTCTTAGCTCTTAAAATACCCTATAAATTGGGTACGATTATAAAGTTAAGTAAAGCTAAAATATTTATCTTTTTTGTTTTCTCACGTAGGTTAGGCTAACAGCTCTATCGTTAACCTAACATTTTTAGCATCCCGTTTATTGAGTTGCTAAAGAGACGGCAGCCCAATATACAGATGTATAAGTTTATTTCACTTTTAATCACACCCAGTAATATTAAGTTTTTGATAGTCGCAAGGGTTCCTCAATAAAGAAAATGTGTTCTAAAAATCGAAGGCATAAGATAGACCAAAATCCAGACGAACTCGATTTTCAACGGTTGCGTTTCCTTCAAATTGATCATGGTCAAATTGATAATGGTAGCCCGTGACGCCCATCAAATAGGTTAGCCCTTTAACAGGGGTAATGCCTTGCCAACCGAGACCAAAGGAGTAACCAACACTATCACCCTTTAATTCAGTAAATTGATTACGGCCTTGCCCGTCATTATTTTGGAAATTAAGAGGAACAACTTGTCCATTTTCCGCTCTCACAGCAACTTTACTGAGATTAATTCGTGAAGTACTGTCTAAAAATGCTGCGGCAAAATTGAAAGATAATCCACCGTTCATAAAACCTTGCTGGATTCTCCAATTATAATTCATGCCAACGAAAGGGCCTTCATATTCAAATTTTATATCCACTTCACCTAGTGCTTGACCTGTTAGAAACCCAATATTAGCCCCATTATTAGCCTGAAAACTTTCGATGTTGCCTGAAATGCTACTAGTAGTAGAGGTTTTGGCATATTTATAGCCCCCAAATAATACTAGATTATCAAACACTTCAAATCCTGCGGAAATCGCCCATTCAAATCGGTCAAAATCCGCCTGTAGTCTGCCATTATTATTTTGAATAACCGTGTCTGTCGGAAGAGCACCACTGCCTTTTACAAAATTCTGACTAGTAAAATTGGAGTCGGCCTGGCCATCAAATAAGTACTGTACATCAACATCAACAAAGAATCGATCAATAAAAAGGGTAGTTCCTCCACTTACAAACGGCAGCCAATCACTAAATTCTATACTACTTTGCATGTTTTGAAATTTATTATCTGGATCTTGGGTAGAAGAAAACTCTGGTTGTTCAAACTCGTAATATTGGATTCCAGTTTTAAAACGTGGTTGTACTCTCAAATCTAAGGCGTTTGCTGGCTTTTGGTAAATAACTACTGTAAATAAAAATACGGTAGTCCAAATATTTTTTAACATTGTTTCTGTTTCTCTCTTTGTGTTTTAGGCAATTTATTAAAGGAATAGTCGATATGATAATCTTTGTTCCTAATTGCTCTTATTTAGATTTCTTAGATAAAAAATCGACTTATCATATTTTTTTGTATGTTGTAATACTTAGACACATCTTATATTTTTTATTGTTGAAGTAATAAAATTTCAATAAGATAAGTGAATACCTTAACTTAAAGTTGTTAGATTATCCACAAGTTTTAGCCTGATTGAAGAATGCGAAGGTACTGTAATTCTATGAATTGTCAGTGATTATGAAATAATGCAAAAATTTTACACATTGTTAATAGATAGCAAAATAAAATATGACAATTAATCTAAAGATCAAAAAATATCAAAACATTCTAAAACAAAAAGGCTATAACAATGAAATGTCTTTTCAGGCGGAGGCATTTTCAAGAAATATTGGACTTTTAACTTTAGCAGAGCAAGAAAAATTACGTTTATCAAAAATCGCTATTCCTGGAATGGGTGGTGTGGGTGGTGTACATCTCACGACGTTATTAAGAACCGGTGTTAGTCAATTTCATATTTCTGATCTTGATGAATTTGAACTGGCTAATATGAACCGGCAATATGGTTCGAAAATCAAAAATCTTGACCAGCCCAAGGTTGATAGTATGGCTGAAGAAGCGGTCGAGATAAATCCTTTTGCTAATATTACTACATTTTCGGGGGGTATTAGTGAAGATAATATTGATGATTTTTTAGATGGCGTTGATATAGTTGTCGATGGTATGGATGCTTTTAATATTTATATCCGGCGTCTAATTTTTAATAAAGCACACGAAAAAGGTATACCCGTTATTACAGCGGGTCCAATTGGGTTTAGTGCTGCTACCTTAATTTTTATGCCCGGTAGAGGATTAAGTTTTGATGAATATTTCGATATTCGTGATGAAATGGATGAAGAAGAACAGTTACTCAGGTTTTTTATTGGGTTAATGCCTAAAGCGACTCATCTAAAATATGTAGAGATTGATGAAAATTTATTGAAATCTCGAAGAGGCCCTTCACTTGGTTTGGCCTGCCAACAATGTGCAGCAACTGCAGCAACAGAAGTCATCCGAATTATACTCGGTAAGAAAGGAATTAAGGCAGCACCTCATTATTTTCAATATGATTTATTAACAAGAAATTTTGTTAAAGGTTACATGCCATTGGGTAATAAAAATCCGTTGCAAAAATTAAAACTGAAAATTTCACTGAAACGATTAGCAAACATGAAACCAAAAATTGGACCTGAAAAAATCATACCTCCTCTTTTGTCTTCTACTATTTCAGACGAGATTCCTGAAGAAATTATAAATTATTTGTTAAAAGCAGGGCAACAAGCACCATCAGGTGAAAATATTCAGCCTTGGAAGCTAAAAAATAAAAAGAATGTAATTTATATACAGCTTAATACTGAAGCCGACCATTCTTTATTTAATTTAAATCAAACTGCCTCTACCATTGCTTGTGGAGCTGCGGCTGAAAATATAAATATTGCTGCAAGTAAATATAACCTAAATGCTGCGGTTAAAATAAAACCCTCACTCGATAAAGAAGGTCTATTAGCTGAAATTAATTTAAAACCTACCCAAACAAATGAAGATCCACTAGCTCGGTTTATTTGGGAACGACATACTAATCGCACTAAATACAATCAAAAACCTATACCTGAAAAAGACTTAGACTCAATTAGACGGGCCTGCGGCCAAATTAACGGGGCATCTTTAGATTTATTTACTGATAAAAATGATCTTGATTTAATCTCAAAAATGATTTTTAAAGCCGATATTTTTCGTATGGAGACACGAAGTCTTCATGAAATGTTAATGTCTCATATACATTTTTCAGACGAAGCTGCATTGGCAACAAGAGATGGCTTTCACCTTAAAAACCTTGAGGCAGGTTTTGACGGTGAGATTTTTCTTAAACTGATTCGTCCTTGGGTAATGGCTAACGCTATGAATAAAATAGGGATGGCAAAAGTTGCCGCAGGTGTTTCTAAAAAAGGAGTAAAACAGGCTTCTGCCATGGGACTGATTCGGATTAAAGGCAACGATTCTCGAAGCTTTTTTGAAGGAGGTCGAGCAATGCAAAGAATCTGGCTAGAAGCAACGCGATTAGGCATATCCTACCAGCCAATTACCATACTCACCTTTTTAAGAAGGTACTGGACTCTTGATAAAACAGAAATTTTTACTCCTGAGCATAAAAAACTCTTTGAATCAGTATGGACGGATTACGAACAAGTCTTTAATTGTAATGATCAAGAGAGTCATATTATGTTGTTCAGATTAGGCTATGGTTCAAAAGTGAGGGTTGGAACATTACGTAAAAAACCATAGATATATCGCTATCAAGAATTAGTGAAATTGTATCCCTTTCAAGAGATTTATTTGACCTAATTTTTAGTGAATTTTCTTTTTGAAGACTGTATTTAAAAAGTAAAGAGTATGGCAGGAAGTTACGGGTAATATTCCTGACTTCTTTTAAAAATGTACTGTCATCTTGGTAGAGCTGATACCGTTAATCGGAACATAAAAAACTCATTGAATTCACCTTTATAGATTACCAACGAGTTTTTTTATTGTAACGAATAGAAAACCTTATAATTTTGTTCTAGTTTGCAGATCAAGGAATAATTCTGAGACCTTACATAAAGAACTATTTAAGATATTTATTCTAGGTAACTCCAAATAATTTA
>CAZZIX010000035.1:0-3542 GCA_964654345.1 uncultured Methylomarinum sp. | reverse complement strand
AACACCACAAAATATAACACCCCAGCAGTAGAAACCAAACTCATTCTATCGTAATTTATTGTTTTAGGTAAATGATATTAATTTATTTAAAATAAGAAGTAAGAATTTTTGTAGAACCCATGTTTCTACGAGCTTATACTTATACTTCGCATAGTTACGGATGCGGATTCTTAGCGGTCTGTTTTTACCGATAGGCTGCGTAGCTAAAATAGTTGCGTATCATAACTTATGCTGCCATTTTTATAATATCTTTTCTCATACAAAGTAAGTGTTGTCGATGGACCTGGTTTAAAGTATCTTTGCTCATCGATGAGAAAATATCTGATTTATCCTCAAAGAAATAAGTTAGCATTTTCTGATTCCAAACATATGTGTTCTCTTTAGGTTTTGTAATACAAGAACTCTTATTTTTAAAAAAAAATTGATGTAGGTTTCTTGTTTTTGATTGTTTGCTATAGATTATTTTACTGTTGGATTCCACTGAGTTTAAATCAAGAGAATAAGCTATCGCAGGTTCACCATTAACATGATGACAAGATTTTAGGCTACCAATTTGTTTAAAAAGCAAGATACTCGTGTAAAAAAATGAATGCTTGGGGTTAACGGTAATAACCATATTATCCATTTTTAGATTATGGATTGCATAAGCCATTGTTATTTTATTCAACAACAAAGGTAAAGTAGAATTGCTTGTTCGGTAGTCTGAATGTGTAGCAAGCGCCCCGATTTCAGCAATTTTTTTATTCTGATTGCGTAGTAGGTCTAATTCTGTCTGATATAGACTATCCATAGGCAGACCCAAGAAAGTGGAATCGGGAAATAAAGTGCAGGTAATAATTACTTTATCTCCTTTTTTACCTATAAACACTGTTGTTTCAGGGTGAAAATTATATTTAGATAATCGCATTCGTGAATGATGACGATTTGTATATCCTTCCTGAACATAAACTTCATGAAGAAGACAAAATGCTTGTTCAAGCTCATTTGTTGTTTCTGCAATCTTAAAAATTATCCCTTGGACATCCTCTTCTTTAAGTGTTATTTTTCTTCTTATTATCTTATCTGTTAAAGAATTAGGAAGATTATTTTCTACTTTACGGGATATTTTAGTGTCCATTTTTAAACTCCGATTAGGTTTCTAGTTTTAAGCTGATGAATCAGCAACTCTTTTTAGACGCGACTACTTAATAAGAATAGTCTAAAATTCAGAAATTAATAGGGTTCTCCAAAAAAAACTTACTATTATTTTATTTTTGAATAAAATCAGATGGTTATATGGCTGTGGAATATAAAATAGGAATTAATTAGTGGTTTTTTATTATCTGCATATGAGATAAAAGTTTGTAAAGATTTGTTTTGGAAGGGTTGCCAAAGGTTGGCAGGAAAGTTTATAAAGCATAAGCCAAAAGAAAACTTACGAAAGGTCTTTTTAGATACTTTTTTGTATGATCTAAAAAAAGAAAAAAGATACAGCCTTATATCTCGTTCAACAACCTCTGGTATATTCCCCCAAAGCTACCATTACTCATTAATACAAAATGACTTTCTGGACTAGATTCGGTTTTCAATTTGCCAATAATATCATCCAAGGTTGTGTGTATCTCTATATTTGCATTATATTTTTTTAACTCAGATAAGTCCCAGTCCAGATCTTTTGGTTGGTAGACGATAGCAATGTCTGCTTTATTTAAAGATTCTGCTAGTGATTGAGTATGAATGCCCATCCGCATTGTATTAGATCGAGGTTCAACAATAGCGACAATTTTTTCTGTTCCTACTTGTTTGCGTAAACCATCCAGAGTCATTTCAATAGCTGTTGGATGATGAGCAAAATCATCATAAATTGTTACACCATTTATATTGGCGATGACTTCCATTCGTCTTTTGACATTTTTAAATTTTTTTAGGGCATTGATTGCATCAACTGGAAGTATCCCAATATGCTTAGCTGCTGCAATTGCAGCCACTGCATTGTAGACATTATGTTCGCCTGTTAAAGGCCAATCAACAATACCTTGTTCTTTTCCATTAAAAATAACAGTAAACTGACTACCATCTGGTTTAATCAATTGGACATTCCAAGGGGCATCGGCGTTAATCGCAGTTTTTGTAACCTGGGTCCAACAGCCCATGTTTAATACATCAGAAATATTATGATCTTTCTCTGGGGCAATGATTAAACCATCACCAGGAATGGTTCTTACCAAGTGATGAAATTGTTTTTTAATCGCATTCAGATCATCAAAAATATCGGCATGATCAAATTCAAGATTATTTAAAACCGCGGTTCTTGGGCAGTAATGAACAAACTTTGAGCGTTTATCAAAAAAAGCACTATCGTATTCATCAGCTTCAATAACAAAAAAATCAGATTCACCTAAACGTGCGGAAAGTCCAAAATTTAAGGGAATACCACCTATCAAAAAACCAGGCTTAAAACCTTGGTGTTCTAAAATCCAAGCTAACATACTGCTAGTTGTGGTTTTTCCATGTGTGCCGGCAACCGCTAAAACCCATTTATTTTGTAATACATGTTCAGCTAGCCATTGTGGTCCAGAAATATATTTAAGCCCTAGGTTTAATACAGCTTCAACTTCCTCGTTTCCTCTAGACATAGCATTACCAATCACCACTAAATCCGGTTTGCAATCCAGATTTTTAGCTTTATAACCATTCATTAACTGGATTCCCTGCTGCTCAAGCTGTGTACTCATTGGTGGGTAGACGTTTTGATCAGAACCACTGACTTTATAACCTAGTTCCCTAGCTATTAAAGCAAGTCCACCCATAAATGTGCCACATATCCCTAATATATGAATATGCAATGGCTGGTTTTGGTCTGATTCATTTGTACTCATTAAATTTATTCCTTATTTTCTGTGCTAGTTTCTTCTGTTTCTGTTGAAGGCTCATCTGTTTCTTCTACAACAACAGTCACTAAAGGTTCTAAAATTTTTACAATATTACTGTATTTTGTCTTTTTTGCCTTCTCTAAAACAGAAATATTTTGTCTATCAACTGCATCAACATTTGCGCCAGCTGTTAAGAGTAATTTTACAAGCTCTTCGCTTCCAAAAATTACGGCATCCATTAATGCTGTGGAACCCATATTATCCACTACATTAACATCAGCTCCATAAGCGAGTAAAACCTTGACAACGCGGATGTTACCATTAAAGCTTGCAGCCATCATAGCTGTTCGTCCAGTCGCTGTGGCTGTATTAACATCTACACCATCAGCCAGTAAAGATTTAACTCTTTCTGTTTTGCCTAAAATAGCAAATGAAAATAAATGATCACCTTCCAAGGCTAAAATTGACTGACTAGAAAATAATAATAGTAAAAAAAAGATTTTAAAATACATAGTTAAAATGGCTTAGGCTAAACTTAAGGTTATGATCTAAAAGAAAATAAGCTATTATATGAAGTCTATTCATTATAGTTAAAAATATAAAGGTATAGACTAAAATAATTTACTATTTAAGTATAGTCGGTCTATTTGTTATATCATCATTACTATGAGTGAAAAAAATAATATTATA
>CAZZIX010000034.1:4703-15786 GCA_964654345.1 uncultured Methylomarinum sp. | reverse complement strand
AGGAAATAAAAGATTTGTTAGCATTTTTAAAGTCTTTGACAGGTAGCAATGTTCATCAGTTGGTTTCTGATGCTTATACTCAGCTCATTGGCGATACTTCAGAAGCACGAAGAAATGGGTTATCAAAAACCAAGGTAGAAAATTTAAAAATGGATTTTAATTGAAGTTGTAATGCTTGTACTTATGATTTTTCAAAGTAAAAGTTTTCGCTTCTTTGGCAACCCAACAAACAGGGTATGAAAATATAAATAAAGATTAGATTTATTTTATCAGTCCTGGATAAGGCTTAAATTTATCATTCTTATGTTGACTACAGGCAGTCAATTGGTAAGTTTTATCGTCCATTGTGAAACTTATTTTTTCTAGTGTTGTTGTTCTTTTACAGCGAGCACCTTTTGCTGTACTTCCTTGACACTGACCATCATCACTTAAATCATTGTTAGAAGTACTGCTTTTAGCTTTTTCTTGTTTTGTACTTGCGGTAGCTTTTGGCTTAGTGGTTTTCTTAGCAGGCGTTGGTGATTTTTTGGGGGCGGACGTTGTTTTAGCAGCAGGCTCTGGTTCTTTTTGTTCTGTTAATTCTTGATTATTTTCTTCTTGACTATCAGTGGCTGTTTCAACAAATATTTTTTTTCTAAAAATAACGGTAAGAACAACTAAAAGGATGAGAGGCCAAGCTGAAAAAAGTATAGTCGAACCAGTACTTTCAGCTGCCAGCGCTTGATTAGAGATTAGAGTAAAACTTAAGGTACTGATTGAAATAACGGTACTTTTTTTTATAAACATTCTAAACGGCCCTTTTTTATTATTAAGAATTTTTGTTATATCTCAACGGATCATATTCTGTATTGACCAAAACCAACGGGTAAATAACTGCTCTGTAATCGCTCGAACTAGGACAATAGCGTTAAAAATAACACGTTTAGAGGGGGTATTACAACTTTCTATTAAGAATTGAATAATTCCAAAGCCCCTGCTAAGAAAAACTCACTCACTAACATTTTTTGTTTTTGGATACTATAGACTGTTCTTCTACCCCATATTTGTTGGTCAATGTTTATTTTATTTGTGAGGGAATTTGTCCAAAGATGCTGTGGAATACAGCAAGTATTTAATTCTAATCGTTCTAGTTTAGGGTAAGAAAAGATGACTTCGCCTAAAGGTCGAGTGCCTAAGTGAGAAAGATTACGTTTAGCTACTTTAATAGTTTGTTCTGGAAGAATCGTTCTGGCTAGAATTAAAGGTTTTCCATCTGCGTGTAATAACACTTCCCGAATTAAATTGAATTGTTGGTGAGGAAGATTAAGAATATTACATTCGCTTAAATAGGCTGGTTTCCAACGGTGAAATAGAATTTCAACAGTGACTGCCTGACCATAAAAATTTCGTAAACGCTTGGTTAAAGAGTTTTTCTCATAAACCCACGAGTGTACATTTAAAGGAAGGATCTGTTTTAAACCAGGGCGGTTTTTTTTCCATTGTGGATCTTGGGTAAATAAGAAGCTGTTTTTATGCACTTAAGGTTAAACCTCTGAATATTGATTTGAATGGCCTAGCCAGCGATCAATGATGGGTGTAATGTTATCAGGATATTGAGAACAGAGGGTCTCAGCTGCTTCTTGTACTAGTTCCAATAAGTCGGTATCACGGTTAAGATTTGCAATTTTTAACTGCATAAGTCCTGTTTGTCTTGTTCCCATTACATCACCTGGGCCGCGTAATTCTAAATCTTTTTCAGCAATGATAAAACCATCATTACTTTCTCGTAGAATACCTAAGCGATGTTTTCCGTTGTTAGATAGTGGGGATTGATACATTAATAAGCAATAACTTTCTTGATCACCTCTACCGACTCTACCTCTTAATTGATGAAGTTGTGATAAGCCTAATCGCTCTGCATTTTCAATAATCATCAGGCTGGCATTAGGGACATCAACTCCAACTTCTATCACTGTGGTTGCAACCAGTAAATCATATTCATAGTTTTTAAAACCCTGCATAACAGCATCTTTTTCTGTAGATTTCATTCTACCGTGAACTAAGGCTATTTTTACATTGGGTAATGCTTGGGTTAAATATTCAAATGTTTTTTCTGCTGCCTCACACTGCAATATATCGGATTCTTCAATTAAGGTACAAACCCAATAAGTTTGGTGTTTTTTTATCGCCCATTGTTCGATTTTTGCAATGACCTCTTCGCGTCGGTTGGATGGAATAACACTTGTAATCACTGGTTTTCTACCCGGTGGTAACTCATCAATAATAGAAATATCCAGATCTGAATATTGTAACATTGCAAGGGTTCGGGGAATTGGTGTGGCAGTCATTACAAGCTGATGTGGTCGAGAATGCTTTGTTTGACCTTTTTCTCTTAATGCAAGGCGTTGATGTACGCCAAAGCGGTGTTGTTCATCAATGATAATAAGACCCAGTTTATTAAAATTAACACTCTCTTGAAACAAAGCATGTGTGCCTATAATTATATTGGCCGTTCCTTGCTCAATTGCTTCTAACGCTTCTTTTCTCACTTTTCCTTTGAGTTGTCCGGTTAAATAAACAATTTTAATTTTTGTGTTTATAAACCATTGTTTGAAATTAGCTAATAGCTGCTCAGACAGTAATTCAGTAGGAGCCATTATTGCAACCTGATATTGGGTAGAGACAGCGAGCAAGGCCGCGTGAGCAGCAACGACAGTTTTTCCTGAGCCGACATCGCCTTGAACCAGCCTTAACATGGGGTGGCCAGAAGTACAGTCAGAAATAATTTCTTCTATGACTCGTTTTTGAGCATTAGTGAACTGGAAAGAAAGATTTTGAACAAACACTTCGGTTTGTAATTTATCTACTTTAAAAACCGGTGCTTGCCATTTTTTAACAGCGTTTTTGCTTTTTAATAAAATAAGATGGTGGGCTAATAACTCTTCAAATGCTAGTCTTTTTAACGCGGGTAAATGTCCTAGCTGAAGCTGTTCAGCAGTAATTTGTTCTTCTGGCTCGTGAATTGATAATAGAGCATTATTTAGAGAAGGGTAATTAAACTTATCTAATAAAGTTGTTGGTAGCCAATCAGTCAGTTCTTGTTTATCTTTTAAGCATAACGTTAACGCTTGGGCAACTGCTTTTCTAAGAGTGGACTGACGTAAGCCTTCAGTCAATGGGTAGATAGGGGTTAAACGAGGTTCTGTTATATTTTCTGTAGATGAAATTATTTTGTATTCCGGGTGGATAATTTCTAATCCTTGATAACCGTGCCGAATTTCTCCAAAGCAGCTGATTAAGGTGCCAGGGCTTAGGTTGGACTGTTGTCTGGCATTAAAGTGAAAGAATCTTAATGTTAAATGGCCAGATGAATCATTAATTCTGCAGAGTAAACTGCGCCGACTTTTCATTAATACATCTGTAAATTCTACTGTTCCACATGTCAATACAGCCATGCCAGGAGATAATGTATTGATGGGATATATTCTTGTACGGTCTTCGTAGCGATGAGGCAAATGGAAGAGTAAATCTTGAACTGTATATATCCCTAGTTTTTCTAAGCGTATAACAGACTGAGGGCCAATACCTGCTAATGAAGCTACTGGTTGTGCCAGTGTTTCCATTTGAAAGCCTATTTTTTTAGATTGGGTATTCTTCTCGAATAATCATAACCGCATCCATTTCTACCATTGCATCTTTTGGTAATGCTGCAACACCTATAGCTGCACGAGCAGGGTAGGGTTTTTCAAAATATTTTCCCATAATCTCATTAACAATAGGGAAGTGTGAAAGATCGGTTAAAAAAACATTCAGTTTTACTATATCAAAAAAATTACCTCCAGAAGCTTCTGCTACGGCTTTGAGGTTATCAAACACCTGTGTGATCTGAACAGATATATCGCCATCAACAATTTCCATGGTTTCTGGAACTAAAGGAATTTGTCCAGAAAGGTAAACAGTGTCGTTGACTTTAACGGCTTGAGAATAAGTGCCTATGGCTTGAGGAGCTTTATTTGTTGAGATGATAGATTTTGTCATTTGAATATCAAAATATAGGTTTTAAAAGGAGAGGTCAAAGAATGTTCTTTTGTGCTCTAAGCTCTGATTCGTGTGATTTTTAAAATGATAAACAGTTTTTTTAATTTACGTATGATGTTTGCTAAATGAACCCGGTTTTTAACAGACAAGGTAATTAAGTCGATAGAAACTTTTTCATCTTGGTCGGTCATAGAGACCGCTTCAATATTGGAGTCTAATGCAGAAATTGTTGAAGCAATTGTTGCCAAAGTACCTCTTTGATTGACTAATTCTATTTTAAGTTCAGTAACAAAGTCACCAGAAATATCTTGGCACCACTCGACATCAATCCAGCTGGTTTGTTTTTTATTGCTGTTGTGACATTTATGGTGATGAATGACAATACCTTTGCCAGGATTATAATAGCCTATAATCGAATCTCCGGGTATAGGTTTACAACATTTAGCCAGAGTGATAACCATACCTTCAGTACCTTTAATAATTAAAGGCGTTTGGTTGGTGTTAACATTTTCTAATTTTACAGCGGCATTAATATCTTTTTGAGAAAGCCTTTTTGCAATTAATAAAGGCATTTTGTTACCCAACCCTATTTCTTCCAGTAGCTCATCCATAGACTTTAATTTCATCACAGATAAAAGCTCATTAAATTTAGAGTCTTCAATATCATTAAATTTGATGTTGAGCTCCAATAGTTCTTTTTCTAATAAACGTAGGCCAAGGCTTATGGCTTCTTTCTGTTTAAAATGTTTTAAATAATTTCTTACGCTACTTCGTGCTTTGGCAGTAATAATGAAGTTAAGCCAAAGTGGGTTTGGTCGTGCCCAAGAGGCGGTAATCACTTCTACTGTCATCCCATTTTCAAGCTTGGATTGAAGTGGAATTAGTTTATTGTCAATTCTGGCGGAAATACAATGATTACCAATATCGGTATGAACTGCATAGGCAAAATCTACAATTGTTGCGCCTCTAGGTAGCTTTATGATCGTTCCTTGGGGGGTGAAAACAAAAACCTCCTGAGGAAACAGGTCAACCTTAAGGTTGTCAATAAATTCGAGAGAATTACCTGCCATTTTTTGGATTTCAAGCAAATCTCTTAGCCACTCATTAGCATGGGCATGGACATTAGACCCTGTTTCATCATTAGACTTGTATAACCAATGTGCGGCAATACCTGACTCGGCTAAACGATGCATTTCATGGGTACGGATTTGGATTTCAATAGGGACGCCGTAAGAACTGATTAGAATAGTATGTAGAGATTGATAACCATTGGCTTTAGGTAATGCAATATAATCTTTGAATTTCCCTGGAATCGGTTTAAACAGATTATGAACGTGGCCTAAAATACGGTAGCAGTCATCGACTTGGTCACAATAAATACGAAAGCCATAAACATCAAAAACATTAGAAAATGAAATTTTTTGACGTTTCATTTTTTTATAAATGCTGGCTATATTTTTTTCACGGCCTTCAACATCAAAAATTAGTCCAGCTTGAGTTAGCCTGTTTTTTATTGATTTTTCAATTACATCAACAAGTTCACGTCTATGACCACGGGCTTTTTTTACAGCATTATCTATTGCTTGATACCGTTTTGGATAGAGTGCATTTAAACAATAAGCCTCAAGTTGGTGACGGATATTGTTCATGCTCAGGCGATTGGCCAGGGGCACATATATTTCTTGAGTTTCCTTAGCTATTCGTCGTTTTTTTTCAATCGGCATTGAGCCGATAGTCTGCATATTGTGGAGCCTATCGGCTAATTTAACAATAATAACGCGTAAATCCTTAGCCATAGCGAAAAGCATTTTTCTAACGTTTTCTGCTTGGGCTTCAGCGTGTGATTTATTATCTAATTTGGTGAGTTTTGTAACGCCGTCAACAAGTTCAGCGACTTCTGTGTTAAAGGTTTCAGTTAAACCTTGTTTGTCAATACTTGTATCTTCAATAACATCATGCAATATTGCTGCAATAATGCAATTACCATCCATGCGCATTTCAGCAAGTGTTATCGCAACAGCAAGGGGATGACAAATATAAGGTTCACCGCTTCTTCGAGTTTGTCCAGAGTGAGCACTCGCACCGAAATGATACGCACGTACAATATTATCTACTTGCTTGGTATCTAAATAGTCGCCAACCATTGAGCATAATCGTCTAAGTAATTTCCCTTCAGGAGAGTCTACTTTAAGATTATATTCAGGGACGACTATATCTAGCATTTTTCGTTAGCTTATATCGAAAGTATTATTTTCGGAAAGACTGCCTGTGTTGTGTAAAAGGTTAATATTGTCCTCATTCACATGACCTTCAGCTATTTCACGTAAAGCAAGCACAGTGTCTTTATCATTATCTCGAGGTATAAATTCTTCAGCGCCCTTTGCCAGTTGGCGGGCTCTTTGCGAAGCTAATAAGACTAGCTTAAAACGATTATCAACATGCTCCAAACAATCTTCAACGGTAACTCTAGCCATTATAAAACCTATTTAAATTTAAAAAAAATAATGCACTTTCCACCTTTTAGTAAAGTGAAAAACAAAGCAACATTACATTATATTAATAAAATTTTATTTAAGCAATAGAAAAAACCTAGTTTTTAGGATTGAAATAAATGGGTTTTTCAGACTCAT
Source organism: uncultured Methylomarinum sp. (assembly GCA_964654345.1). Taxonomy (GTDB): domain Bacteria; phylum Pseudomonadota; class Gammaproteobacteria; order Methylococcales; family Methylomonadaceae; genus QPIN01. The sequence continues at coordinate 9,139 of CAZZIX010000034.1, read as the reverse complement.
TTGTTAATTGGAAAATACTCTCACCTTAATTAAAAGTTAAAATAATTTTCCCACTATGTTGACTACTTTCCATTAATTGATGAGCCTGGTTTGATTGAGTCAGTGAAAAAGTTGTGTGAATGACTGGTTTAATTTTACCTGACTCAAGCAAGGGCCATACTTTTTCTAATAACTGTTCAGCAATCTGTTTTTTAAATGTATTACTTCTAGCTCTTAATGTGGAACCTATAAGTGTTAACCGTTTAAGCAGAATAGGCAGAAGGTTAATTTCAGCTTTTGCGCCATTTTGGATAGCTATTTGTATAAGCCGAGCATCAAAAGCCATGCACTTTATGTTTCGAGGAAAATAATCCCCACCAATCATATCTAAGATTACATTTACCCCTTTGTCCTGGGTCAACTGTTTAATTTCAATTACAAAATCTTGTTGTTTGTAGTTGATCGCAGCATCAGCCCCTAATTGTGTGCAAAAGTTACATTTTTCATCCGAGCCAGCGGTGACATAGACAATGGAAGAAAAAGCTTTAAATGTAGCAGGCGCATTTACACTTTAATTAGATTGAAGAGATACAAAGTTTGTGGGGTAGTTATGGAAAACTAGTTGTTCTGGTTTACAAGGATGCAGTACTGATAGTGTTGTTAAACATGTGCGATTCTAAGCTTGCACGCTTCTGTGTTGTATCTCGTATTCGGTTAATCACACCAGCAAGATTAATTCCAGATATTAAAAAATACTGTGACTAATTTAACAATTACCACAATCAAAATCATTTAAGTTAGTTTTTTAAATCAAATATTTTAAATTTAGAATAAATCCTTTCTATTTATAATTAACTTTAATAACCAAGCAATTCAAAAGGTTATTAGATATTCTAAAATAGTTTTTTAAAAACAATAAGTTAAAGGCTTAACACCTGCTGAACAACAATCTGGTTTTTTCTATTTACCTGCATTTGTAATCCTATTATCTTCTTCTAGTCTTCTATTCGGCGCGCAAGTAATTATAAAAAACTATGTTATTTAACATAAGCAATGAATACTTGAAGGATTGCCAACTTTTAAATCTTATTTCAAGGAAACAAAATGAACACAATTAATAAACTAAAAATTGCTGCTTTATCATTAGCGATTACGGGTGCTACATCAGGTATAGCAAATGCTGCAACAACTAGTGCAAGTATGACTCTAGATATTGGCACAGCATTTTCTATTGTTAAAACATCTGATTTAACATTTGGTAGCATCCTTTTACCAGGAACAAACGGTACGCTTGTTATAGCACCTGATGGTACAGCTTCTGCAACAGGTGGGGTTCTTGCTCCTGGAACAGGTGCTTCTGCTGCCGGGTTTTCTGTAACAGGTCCAGCAGGAAATGCTTATACCATTACATTACCAGCTTCATCAATCATTACTGATGGTGTGACTAACTTAACGGTTGATGCATACACACATGATGCAGGAACTACACCTACATTAGATGGGGCTGGAGAGGCTGCTTTTAACGTGGGCGCTACTGTGAATGTGACTGCCATTGCTACGGTAGGTACATATTCAGGTACATTTGAAGTAATAGCTGATTACTAAGCAATTTTAATTTTTTTACTTCATTAAAAGGGGTGTATATGCACCCTTTTTTCTTATGGAATTAACATGAAACGCAATTTATTATTATTTATATTAGGTCTTTTATCAAACCTTGTTAATGCAGAGGTTAACGTTGTTGGTGGTCTTATTATTTCTCCAACTAAAGTTATTTTTAATCAAGGTGAATCTAAATCTCAAAAACTTCTTTTGATTAACAGAGGGGATAAACCTGCAACTTATAGGATTACATCGGTATACAAAGTATTAAATGCAGATGGGTCTTATTCTGAAATACCTTTTGAGCAAGCAGACAATCCGTTAGGTAATTTATTACGGTTTTCGCCTAGGCAAGTCACCGTTCTTCCTGGAAAACCACAACATGTGAGAGTGATGCTTCGATCAACTGCGCGGCTTAAGAATAAAGAGTTTGCCGGTCGTTTATTGTTTAGAGCAATTCCTGATGCAGAAGAGTCAACAGTCACTTTAGAAGCAGCAGAAAAAAAAGCAGGGTTTAATTTAACTGCACTATTTGGTATTTCTGTTCCTATTCTATATTGGCCTGAAGAAACTGTAGCGTCTGTTACTTATAAAAACCTGACTAAGAAAATTGTTAATAATAAGATGAAAATTAGTTTTGATCTTATTAGAGAAGGAAATAAAAGTAGTTATAGAGATATAAAAATAAGCTGGAAGAACCCAGACGGAAAAATTATTTTTCTAAAAGACATAAAAAGTGCCGCTGTTTATTATCCACAAACGCAAAGAAAAATAACACTGGAAAGTGATTTGGGTTTAATAAATAAAGCAGGTCATCCCATCGTTACGTTGACTGAAGCTTGATTTAAAAACCTAAAATCAGATTGACAAGCCTTAAACCTATAGTAATTAGTTGAATGCAGTTCTTAGCACAAGCTACAGATTCCGTATTCAGCCTATTATTCTAGACAAACCAACTCTTTAAGTTACTGACTTAATTGTTCCAAAACTTCTTATTTTTAGGCGTGAGGATTTAATAATACCCTCGCCTAATTACCTTTTCCAAAAGAAACAAGGCCGGAGAAGGTGTGTCATTAAGAAATTTTGGAATGATTAACAATAATAAAAATTTTACCTATCTTCCCTCATGTTTTTCAATACCCTTCTTTTGATGGTAGGAATATTATTTTCTCACCAGATCTTATCTTGCCAAAAAGAGCCTGACTATAATATGGAGGTAATTTTATCTATTGAACTCGATCAGTTTTTGATTTCTGATGAACTGATTGGTTATCAAAATAGTAAAGGAGATATTCTATATCCTCTAGTCGATTTAATGACTGCATTAGAAATTGATTTAACGACTAAAAATGGAAAGGTGATGGGCAGTATTTTTAACGAAAAAAATACTATTGAAATCGCCCCTAAATTGGGGAAAGCCACTTTTCAAGAAACAGAAATTTTAGATAAATCATACCAGCAACTGACTCAAGATGAAGAGTTAGCTTGTTATTTAGAAACAATCTATGTTTCTGAATCTATTCTAAAAGTTTTATTGCCTGCCGAATTTGAATATGACTCCAGCTTATTAAGAACCCTAATAACGCCTAGCCGGTTATTTCCAGTTCAGATAGAACAAAAGAAGGAAGCCTTGCTAAAAAGACAAGGGTGGATAGGGGGTTATCAAGATAAATCCATGACCCAGCAATATAATGATGCTGCTTTTTCCTGGAACATAGGAACCTTGTCTACACAGATAAACAGTAATTTTGAGACATCAAGCGTAAGCTTGGAAACCGGGGGACGGTTTCTTTATCATGATATTGGTCTTTTTGCCTCTACAAATGTAAATGGAAATAAAGCAAGGTTGAACCTAGTAGGTAGTCGTCGAATTTTTGATCCGGATTATCAACCTTATCTTTCTTATTATGAATTCGGTGATACTTCTATAACTTCAACTAAAGGTGTTTCGAATAATCATGTAGGTATTGGTGCTTCGTTTACCAATCGTCCATTTAATTTTCTCTCAGAAAGAGAGAGGGATTTCTCAGGTACAGTTGCTGCCAACTGGTTCGTAGAAATGTATATTAATGATATGTTAATGGGCTTTGCAGAACCTGATCAAAACAATCGTTTTTCATTTGAGGGTATTCGTCTATTCCCAGGTAAAAATCTGGTTAAATATGTTTTCTATGGGCCACAGGGGCAAATAGAGTCCAGTGAGACAGAATATTTTTGGGATGATTTATCCTATAACAAAAGCAAATTTTTTTATAAACTTGATTTTGTCAGAGCAGGTTCTGGGCTTCTAAAAACTGCTTTAGGTGACGAAAAAGAAGGTGAAATAAAAATGAATGAGACAGAAAAATATTCATTGTTTCATTCAAAACTAAGTTATGGCATCACCGACTCGCTTTCCTTCAAGTTTGATACGTGGCATAAATTATATGATGAGAATAAAGACGGTAGAGATAGTGCGCCAACACTTATGCGCCCAAGCATAAAAGCCCGTTACTCTAATTTTCTCCAACTTGAATATTACTTTCCATTTTATTTAAATAATAGCGACCATTTTGCAAACCAGATTAAATTCACCTTATACCCATTTAAAAGGTTAAGTTTATGGGCAGATGCCGACTTTTATCATAATGGCTATAAAAACCTTGAAAACACAGAGTCCTTAACTTATCGTTATAAAGTGGGTGCACGGTATTTTTTATCTTCAATTCGCACAAGAGTTTCTGCTGATGTAGAGTCTACAGAATCAGCTAAAAAGGATAATCATTCAGTCAATACTAGTTTATCTTTAAACACTACCCTCGGAAATTATAGTTCAGCACTTTTTTTTGAAAGACGACGAGATTCAATCGACACCC